>NZ_JBHWLC010000025.1:0-103264 GCF_042730635.1 Streptomyces sp. NPDC059917 | reverse complement strand
TGTGCGTTGTTCGGTCTTGAGTGCACGATCTACATGGGTGAGATCGACACGGAGCGTCAGGCGTTGAATGTGGCGCGGATGCGGATGTTGGGTGCCGAGGTCATCGCGGTGACGTCGGGTTCGCGGACGTTGAAGGACGCGATCAACGAGGCGTTCCGTGACTGGGTCGCGAATGTGGATCGGACGCATTACCTGTTCGGTACGGTCGCGGGTCCGCATCCGTTCCCGGCGATGGTGCGTGATTTCCATCGGGTGATCGGTGTGGAGGCGCGGCGGCAGATCCTGGAGCGTGCGGGGCGGTTGCCGGACGCGGTGGCGGCGTGTGTGGGGGGCGGGTCGAACGCGATCGGTCTCTTCCACGCGTTCATTCCGGACGCGGGGGTGCGGTTGGTGGGTTTCGAGCCGGCCGGGCACGGGATCGAGACGGGCGAGCACGCGGCGACGTTGTCGGCGGGTGAGCCGGGGATCCTGCACGGTTCGCGTTCGTACGTCCTGCAGGACGAGGAGGGTCAGATCACCGAGCCGTACTCGATCTCGGCGGGTCTGGACTACCCGGGGATCGGCCCGGAGCACGCGTATCTGAAGGACTCGGGCCGGGGCGAGTACCGCGCGGTGACCGATGACCAGGCGATGCAGGCCCTGCGCCTCCTCTCCCGCACGGAGGGGATCATTCCGGCGATCGAGTCGGCGCATGCGCTGGCGGGTGCGTTGGAGTTGGGCAAGGAGCTGGGCAAGGACGGGTTGATCATCGTGAACCTGTCCGGTCGTGGTGACAAGGACATGGACACGGCGGCCCGCTACTTCGGCCTCTACGACGGCACCGAGGGGGAGAACAAGTGAACGCGCACTCCGGAAACGTAGAACTCCTCGCCCGCACCCTGGCGAAGGCGAAGTCCGAGAACCGTGCGGCCCTGGTGGCCTACCTCCCGGCGGGTTTCCCGACGGTGGACGGCGGGATCGAGGCGGTCAAGGCCGTCATCGCGGGCGGCGCGGACGTCGTCGAGGTCGGGCTGCCGCACAGCGACCCGGTCCTGGACGGCCCGGTCATCCAGACCGCCGACGACATCGCGCTGCGCGGCGGCGTGAAGATCGCCGACGTGCTGCGCACGGTCCGTGAGGCGCACGAGGCGACCGGGGCGCCGGTCCTGGTGATGACGTACTGGAATCCGATCGACCGTTACGGCGTGGAGCGGTTCGCGGCGGAGCTGGCGGCGGCGGGCGGGGCGGGGTGCATCCTGCCGGACCTGCCGGTCCAGGAGTCCGCGCTGTGGCGCGAGCACGCCGACAAGCACGGTCTCGCGACGGTGTTCGTCGTCGCACCCTCCAGCAAGGACGCCCGCCTCGCGACGATCACGGCGGCCGGTTCCGGCTTCGTCTACGCCGCCTCCCTGATGGGCGTCACCGGAACCCGCGTCTCGGTCGGTGAGCAGGCGCAGGAGCTGGTGGCGCGGACCCGCAAGACGACCGACCTCCCGGTCTGCGTGGGCCTGGGCGTCTCCAACGCCGCGCAGGCCAAGGAGGTCGCGGTCTTCGCGGACGGCGTGATCGTCGGCTCGGCCTTCGTCAAGCTCCTCCTGGACGCCCCGGACCTCCCGACCGGCCTCGCGGCCGTGCAGGCCTTGGCGGCCGACCTCGCGGAAGGCGTACGCCGGAACTAGGCCGCCCCGGAGGGGTCTACGGAACTACGTCGCGCAGCCCTTGCAGTACCCGGGCTCGGCCGCGCGGTAGGCCCGGTCGCACCGCTCACAGCTGCGCAGCGGCAACACCGGGGGCGCCGACGCCCCCGGTGTGCCGATGCCCGCCCGGCCCGACCTTTCGGGCGGAATCTGCGCGGTGAGCCGGTAGCCGATCAGCCCGGCCGGATTCCGCGGCCGCGGCGGCAGGTGGCCCGTGAGCGCGGCGGTCACGGCGTCCGGCGAGGCCCCGCGCTCCAGCCAGGCCTCGACCGCGGGCGCGAGCCGCTCGACGTCCCGCTGCCCGAGCAGCAGCCGCGGATCCACCCCGCGCAGCCGTACGAGCACCTGCTCCGCCGCGTCCCTGCGCGCGGCGCTGGCCGGTCCGGCGGGCCGGGGGAGCGGCCGCAGCGGCGTGGCGACCGCCACGGGTGGCGGCTCGGACTCCGCCTCCGCCTCCACGGCCACTGCCACGGGCCCGGCTTCCCGCCCCGCGTCCTCCTCGGGAACGGCGTATCCGGGCCGGTTGTAGAACACGGTCCGCGTGACCACCTGCCCGCCGGGCAGCCGGTCCCGGGTGCGCTCCAGGTACCCGTACTGCTCCAGCTCCCGCAGCGTCCGGGCGATCCGGTACTCGCTCTCGGGGAAGCGGGCGGCGAGGTCCTTGATGCCGACGGGGGTGCCGGTCGGCAGCGACTGGATGTGGGTGGCGAGGCCGATGCCCATCAGGGACATCTCGGGGTGCTGGGCGAGGTGGTTGCCCACCACGGTGAAGCGGCGGGTGTGCCGGATGTTGACGTGGATGACCCCGTACCCGGGGCTCCCGCCGGCATTCCGGGACGAGGCGCGCGAGCGCGCGTTAAGCTGCTGATTACCCATCGGGAAGTTCGTTCCTTCTCGCTGGTCAGGCCCCCGCCCGGGATTGCAGTCCCGCCGGGGGCCGACGCATGTCTGGAGTTGTAGCGCCGAGCATATGCCAGCCAACCCCCTCGGAAACCACCCCAGTTGGCCCAATTCACCCATGTGAGCTACCCCCGCCCCACCCCGCCCCCGGGAGGCTGGAGGGGCTTGGCAAGGGCCTTTCGCTCCCCCAGTACTAACCCCCTGGACGACTAACCCCACCGCATCGCGGCAACCCGCGACGCGGCTGCCTACGGCCGGTGCCCGTCGACCGCGTCCAGCGCCGACGCCCACGGGTCCGGACGCTTCTCCCCCGGCGCGTTCGGCTCGAACCCGCCCGCCCCGAACAGCCCCCGGACCCCGGCCGCGCGCAAGGTCCCCAGCGACAGCGGGAACAGCGGGTGCCACGCGTACGCCGAGTTCACGCAGGGCATCGCGGTCAGCGGGATGCCCTTGCCGATCGCCTCCGCGACGAACCCGACGAGCCACGTCCCGGTGCTGCCGAGGGCCCAGGAAGCGGTCCGCGCACGGCGGGGCCGGACCTGGTCGGGAAGCGGGGTCGGACAGGGCAGCGAACGCGGAGAGGAAGAAGGTCCGTTTGAGCTGCTTGTTTCCCCTCCGGGAGGGCTGTTCGCCGCGGATCGATGAGCCCGAGTTACGGGTCGCTGGGGCGAGACCCGCAGAGGAGGCGAGGTGGGCCGCGGAGGGGAAGTTGCTGCCGTCGCCGACGTCGATGAGGATCCTGGCTCCGGTCCTGATGCCGACACGTGCGTCCTCCGGTCGTACTTCCTCAAGCACTGCTGAAGGGGTGGCGACCGTTTGGTGATATGCGCACCGTCTGGATCAGGACGTTCGCTACTTGGCTCCTAGGGGGATTCGGGCAATGGCGTCAGCGCCGTCCTGCCTCGGCAATTCCCTGGATGATGAGGTCCATGTCCTTGTTGGCCTCCTCGCAGAACGCCTGATCTGTTTGCACGATTAGACGGCGGGCCTCCTGCATGCCTTCTCCATTCGGTCCCGTCGACGCATTAGCGAGCCGCAGGGGGAGGATGAATGAATTCTTGCGTTCGTGAAAGGTCCACTCGGTGTTCTTCGGTGCAGTGAGTGCGATCGACGCGAATAGTTCGCGTAGCTCGTCGTGAGGTTCGGCGAAGCGCCATACCAGGTCTGGGAGCTGCCAGTACCCATAGGTGGGATGGATCGCGGCAGTGGACTTCAGCTGGGCGACCTGGGCGAACTGCTCAAGTGCTGCCCGTGCCCGAAAGAATCGCGGATCATCCTTCATGCCGCAAGTCACCTCCACGGTTTCTTCGGAGAAGATAGGTCGTGCGGTCCATTTTGCCTGATGACTCGCTCGTCGTTCTGAGACCGCAGGGACCTTTCGTAGTCGCCGCGAGGGATTGGGTCGGCGCTCATTGTCGGGTCGTAAATGTATCGACCGTCGGTGTACACCTCATGGAATACCCATGTAGGCACGTCGGCTCCGCCCGCTTCGGGCGTTCGTATGTCCCCCGACGGAGTGATGTAGTGGATTATCTTCCCTTCGCCGCCGGCGCGTTCAAATATGAAGTTCGAGATGTCTGAACAGTCCACATAGTCTCCCTTGGGTGCCGCTCGCATGAGATCCGTCAGCTTTTGGCTCGGGGGGTGGTCGGGGTGAGGGTCTCGGAAATCGTAGGGACCTCGCGCCGGGCACTCCTCCGGCGCCAGACCCAGGGGGTCCGACCAGGTGTGCGGGTTGTGGACGTACGTCGTCGGGTTGGGGGCGGGGGAGAGGCCCAGGGGGTCCGGGGTGAGGTAGCGGGCGGTTTCGGGGTCGTAGGTGCGGAAGACGTTGTGGTGGAGGCCCGACTCCGGGTCGTAGTACTGGCCCGGGAAGCGGAGCGGGGTGTACGCGGTGGCGTCGCGGTTCCAGGTGGTGGTGCCCCACAGGGTGGTGCGGGTGTGCCAGGCGACCTCGCCCGCCTCGTCGATCAGCTGGGTCGGGGTGCCGACCAGGTCCGTGACGATGGCGAAGAAGCGGTCGGCCACCCCGTCCTGGTCGTGACGCTCCGCCTGGGTCAGGGGGTGCGGCCCCCGGTGGGTCCAGGTGAGCGTGACGGGCCCCGCGGTCTGTTCGCAGAGGGTGGGGCCGTCCCAGGTGAACACGACCTCCTCCGTCGGGCTCCGCTTCGAGGTGCGGCGGCCCAGGGGGTCGTAGGTGTAGGTCCAGCGCGTGCCGTCCGGGGTGGTGACCGCGGCCAGCTGGTCCTGCGCGTCCCATTCGTAGCGCCAGGTGTCGGGTTTGCGGGACGGGCGCGCCTTCTGGCGCAGTACGGTCCGGCCCAGGGCGTCGTACTCGTAGCGGACCGCGCCCGCGGTGGTGAGGCGGGTGCCCGCGTAGCTCCGGGCGCCCCGGGCCTCCGCGCCCGGGTGGCGGTCGGGCCAGTCGGCCGAGGTCTGGTTGCCGGCGTCGTCGTAGGCGTACCGCTCCGACCACGACCCGGCGTCCCCCGCGTCCACCGCGGTCACCCGGGCCGCCGCGTCGAGCGTGAAAGTGCGGGAGCCCGTGAGGGAGTCCTCGATCCCGGTCAGGCCGCCGTCGGCGCGGTAGCGGTAGCCGCGCCGTTGGAGGGTCCGGCCGTCCCGTGAGAGCAGCGACTGGGTGGTCGGGCGGCCGAGGTCGTCGTACTCGTGGGTGAGCGACGTCGGGCCCACCGTGCGCGCGAGTTCCCGGCCCGCCGCGTCGTGCGCGAAGGCCAGGGTGCGCCCGGAGGTGGTCAGGGCCGTGCGCCGGCCCGCCGCGTCGTACGTCCAGTGCGACTCGGCGCCGCTGGGGGTCGTACGGGAGCTGCGGCGGCCCAGCGCGTCGTAGGAGTACGCGAGCGTGCGGCCGTCGACCGTCTCCGAGCGGATCCGCCCCGCACGGTCGCGCAGCCAGCTGATCGTGGAGTCGGGGGACGAGGCCGACACCAGCTGGTCCGAGACGTCGTACTCGTAGGACGTGACGCCCGCGGGCGTCTCCTTGCGGACGACCTGGCCCAACAGGTTGTGCTCGTAGCGCGTGACTTCCGACAGGGCGTTCGTGCGGGAGGCGAGGTGGCCCGCCGGGTCGTGCGCGTACGTCAGGGCGCGGCCGTCGAAGTCGGTCTCCGAGGAGAGTCGGCCGACCGGGTCGTAGGCGTAACTCCACGTCAGACCTTGGGGGTTGGTGACCGCGGTCAGTCGCAGCTCCGTGTCGTGCGCGAAGGAGTGCCGGGCGCCGTCCGGGCCCGTGCGCGCGACCAGCAGGTCGAAGTCCCCGTACTCGGAGACCGTCACGCCTCCGACCGCGTCCGTGTGGGTCAGACAGTTGCCCTCGCCGTCGTACGTCCAGGACTCGGCGCTGCCGTCCGGGTACGTGCGCCGCAGCAGGCGGCCCTCCACGCTCCAGGCGAAGCGGGTGGTGCGGCCCGTGGGATCCGTGATCGCGACCGGGCGTCCGAAGGGGTCGCGCGCGTGGACCGTGCGCGCCCCCAGCGGATCCGTCACCGAGACCACGAGACCCGCCGCGTCGCACTCGACCGTCGTCACGGCGCCCAGCGCGTCCGTCACGGCGGCCAGATGACCCCGCACGTCGTACGCGAAGCGGGTCGTGGCGCCGGCCGTGTCGGTGACCGACGTGCGCCGCCCCTGGGCGTCGTAGGTCTGGCGGACCGACGTGCCGTCCGGGTTCAGCACCCTCACGGGGAGGCCCCGGGCGTCGTACTGCGCCCGGACGGCGCTGCCGTCCGCCCGGACGACGCGCAGCGGGTGTCCTTCCCCGCTCCACTCGAAGTGCGTGGTGCGGCCCAGCGGGTCGGTGCGCGCGAGGAGACGGCCGCGGCCGTCGTACGCGTAGTGCGTGGTCGCGCCCGTCGGGTCGGCCTCGGACACCACCCGGGCCCGGTCGTCGACCGCGTACAGCTTCCGGTGGCCCAGCGAGTCCGTGACGGTGGTCAGGCCGTCCGCGTAGGCGAACCGCAGGTTCAGGTGGCCGTTGCTGCCGGACTGGGCCACGCAGCGGTGGCGGTCGTCGTACGTGTAGTCGAAGCGCCGCTCGTTGGTGTCGGTCCAGGAGGTGATCCGGCCGAGGTCGTCGTAGCCGAAGCGCAACGGGCGACCCGAGGAGTTGGTGACCGCGGTGAGGTGGCCGTCCGCGTAGGCGTAGCGGAGGATCCCGGTGCCGCAGGCGCTCAGGCCGGTTATTCGGCCGTCGGCCGAGGTCAGGGTCACCTCGTAGCCGCCGCTGTGGGTGATGCGCAGCGGCGCGCCCGTCGTCGCGTCGTACGCGTACGAGATCCAGGCGCCCGAGCGGTCGTCCAGCTGGGTCAGCAGGCCCTCGGGCGAGAAGTGGCGGACCTGGCCGCTCTCCGGGTCGGTGACCGTGTAGCCGCCGTCCGGGTCGCGGGTCAGCGGCCAGGGCTGGCCGAGCGAGGGGAGGACGGGCAGCCCCGGCGCCGGGTGCGGATAGGCGAGCAGGCTGCCGTCCGCGCGGACCAGGACCACGCCCTCGGCGTCGATCTCCAGGCGCTGATCGACGGTGGACGCCCAGGTGGGGCCGAACCAGCGCCCCGATCGGTACGAGGATTCGAAAGTTCGGCTGAATATCAGGGGTAGCGAGCCGGGGAGGACCAGGTCGGTCTGGGGGAGGACCATCCGGCCCGTCGCGACGTCGACCGGATCGCCCTCGCAGGTCTTGCACGCCTGGTCGCGCGCCTTGTCGTGCTCGGCGCCGCGCAGCTCCTCGCGGGCGGCCGACCGCTCCAGGGCGCTAGCCTCCCGTGCCCCCTTGGCACCCGCGCGCAGGCCCTCGCCGATCCGGCCCGCGCCCTTGGCGCCGATGAGCTCGGGGATGAGCCTGCCGATGCCCTCGCCCGGGTCCTTCGCGAACTCGTCGATCATCGCCCGGCCGGCGGCGACCGGGTCGTTCGCCGTGACGAGCAGTCCGGCGGCCGTCCGGTTCAGCCGCATCCGGTATTCGGCGGGGTGCGTGAGGTTGTACGGGTCGTGCGGGTCCAGGGACCGCACGAAGTTGACCAGACCCGCCGTTCCCTTGACGACGCCTCCCGCCACGTGACCGGCATTGAGCGAGGTCAGGGCCATGGCGCTGACCTGCTGCTCCGCGAACGATGGCATCGGCGGGGCCGCGTCGCGCGCCGCCTCCAGGGCCGTGGCCGCCGTGCGGGCGGCGTCGTCGCGCTGGCGGCGGGCCTCGGCCAGCTTGTCGTGCGCGGCCTTGAGTCCCTCCGCGCCCGGGTCGGTGAAGCCCGAGGGGCGGGCGGGGAGCGGGGCCGCCCCGGCCTCCAGAGCCGCGTTGTAGGCGTCCACGCGCCCGTTGTAGGCGGCGCGCGCCGTCCGGGAGTTGCTGAGCGCCTTCTCGTACGCGTCGATCGCCTCCCGGGCCTGGCCCTGGGCCCATTCCACGGTGTCCGCGAAGTGCGTCAGCGCGCCCGCCGCCTTCGCGAAGGCGTCCGCGGCCTTGAACCAGGGCGGTGTGCGCCGGGCCAGGGCGGCGCGGAACGCGTCGGCGCTCTCGCCCTTGAGGGCGGCGGAATCCAGCCCCTTGAGGCCGCCCCCGGTACGGTCGCAGGCCGCCTGGAGGTCGTTCAGGTGGGCGGCGGTGGAGCGGAGCTTCGAGGGGCTGCCGTGGACCAGCTTCCCCGGGTCGTCGCTCTGGCCGAGCTGGACCTCGCCGACGTCGGCGCCGAGCCAGTTCGCGGCGGAGTCCACCGTGTCGCGGACCGCGTTCGCGCCCTTCTGCCAGCCCGCCGCCTCCAGGGTGTCGGCGGTCTTGTCACCGACCCACTCGACGCCCTCGCCGACGACCTCGGCAGCGCCGTCCGCCCAGTCGGGCAGGAAGTCCTTGAGCCCCATCAGCCCTCGTCCCCCCGGGCGCCTTCGGCCTGGGACCGGTCGACGAGGGCCGGATCGATGCCCGCGGCGCCGGCCAGCCGGTCGACGGCCGCACCGCCGAAGCCCTCGGTGGAGACTTTGCGACCGGCATCGGCCCAGGTCCGCTCGAAGTCCTCGGCGGCGCGACGGTCGGCCTCCGCGCTGAAGTCCGGCCTGTACGGGTTGCCTTGGAGGATCTCGTCCCAGGACCTGCCCTCGATCTCGTCCTCACTCGCGTGCGGGTTGCCGTAGAGGGAGTTCGCGCCGACCTTGAAGGCGCCCTGGAGGTACTGGTCCTCCTCCCAGAGCGCGCCCGCCGACAGGCCCAGGTCCCGTGCCAGCGTGCCGACGCCCTGCACGAGTGCCCGTACGCCCCATTCCCAGCGCCCGCAGAAGTCCTCGAAGACCGTCGCGACGGCCGGGTGTCCCGCTTCCATGCCGGTCAGCGCCAGCCCCGCGAAGCCCGCGCCGAAGGAGGCGCCCGCCGAGGACGCGTCGATGCCGCCGATCTCCGACAGCTCCGCCGTCGTGGCCTTCAGCCCGCCCAGCACCTGCTCGACGGCCACCGGATCCACCGCCAGGTCCTTCGACGGGTCTTTGCTGCTGCCACCGCTCATGATCCACCCCCATGGTCCGCAGAGCAGGCTACGGGCCCCGGGCGGGTGGAGTGATCTTTACGCGTGTGGATCCGGCCAGCGGGGGAGAGGGCCCCTGCCAGCAGTCCCCCCACCCCGTTCCCGGGCTGGTCAGGGGCTGTGAGAGGGTCCGGTGCACGTATGGATCTTGGGGGAGCGGGGAGCATGGCGAACGACGGAAGAGGCCGTGGGGACGGGGCCGGGGTTTCCGACGAGGAGTGGGAGCGGTTCGTCCGGGCGGCCGAGGGGGGCGCGGGGGAGGCCCCCAAGGAGCCTTCGGCGCGGGCGCGGATGGTCACCGAGCGGCTGCGCCGTGAGGACGAGCAGCGGGCCGCGGCCGCCCGCGGGCGCTTCGGGCGGCGCGGCAGGTCCGTGCCCGCGGAGCCGCCCGGCTGGCGGACCGGGCCGGCATGGCAGGAGATGCAGGGCCGGGGCAGGGCCAAGCGGCGGATCAAGACGACCCTGGCCGTCGTCTTCGTGGCCGGGCTCGCGATGGCCGCCCTGCGGCCCGAGCTGCTGGTCGACAAGCTGACCGGCGAGGGGGAGTCCCGGGACGGGGCCCGCAGCGCGGCTCCGCTGCCCGCCGAGACCGCACGTCCGACCGCGCCTCCGGGCCCGGTGGACCCGGACCGGCCGACCCTCGCGGAGCCCTTCCGCGGCTCCCCGGCCCTGCAGTGGGCGGACGGCGCCGCCGGTATCGAGCTGCCGGCCGCCACCGCCGTGAACGGGATACCCCAGGACCGGGTCGCGTCCCTGCTGACCCGCACCCGGGAGCTGCTCGTCGCCTCGAACCTGGACCCCGCGGTCCTGGCCGGGGGACGGCCCGAGGTCGCCCTGGGGCTCCTGGACCCGCTGCAGGACGACGTCAAGGGCCTCATGGAACGGGCGCTGGAGAAGCCCTCCGCGCAGGACAACCCGCTGTTCCTCTTCAGCCGCTTCGATCCGGCGGAGGTGCGCTTCCACGGCGGGGTCGTCAAGACCCGGGGCCGGATGACCGTCGAGGGCGGCAAGGAGGGGGAGGTGCTCGTGCACGCCGACTACACCTTCGTCTACCCGGTCGTGCGGGCGAAGGGCGGTTCCGACGAGGTGGCCCGCACGATCGTCCGGCGCACCGTGACGACGGCCTACCACGACCCGAAGCGCTGGCAGACGACCGACGGCACGCTGCAGCTCGTGGAGTGGAAGGAGAGCGCGGGCAACGACGACTGCTCCCGGGACGGGTCCGGCTACCTGCACCCGAAGTTCGCCAGTGACGCGGACACGGGGCCGAGCCCGACCGGGTCGGTCATGGACCCGTACGACCGGAGCACGTCGCTGGACGCGCTGCCGCAGGACTGCGGGACCGTCTCCCGGTCCTGACCCCCGCCCGGCCCCGGGCCCCGCACGGCGGCGTGCTGCGTGGTGCAGTTTGACCACGCAGCGCGACGGGGTATTGTTCTGCGCCCGATTGGCGCCATACGTGTCGGGTATGGCAGACTACTCAAGTTGCTCGGCTGAGTGCCGATGCTGCGCGCCTCCCGCCGGGAGGACCGGAAGCGAGTCCCACAGTACTCGTCGCCTTCATCTGCCCTCCGGGGCAGCACTGGGGCGGACGTACGGGAATCTTCTGGGAAGTGTCAGCACGGAGTAGGCCAGGCACTCGGTGGGTGTTTCTCCCCCGATGCGCGGTCCTGGGACCGCACCCCCTTGGCAGGGAATTTCCCTATGGAAATTTCTTTGGAGGGAGTGCGACACGCCCGACCGCGTGGGTCGGAGGAGGAGCTGTGGAGAGATCTGCGGCCGACCGAGAGCCAGAGCGTTTCCACAACAGACAGGACTACGGAGTAGCCATGGCGGGACAGAAGATCCGCATCCGGCTCAAGGCCTACGACCACGAGGTCATCGATTCCTCGGCGAAGAAGATCGTCGAGACGGTGACCCGCACTGGTGCGTCGGTCGCGGGCCCGGTGCCGCTGCCCACTGAGAAGAACGTGTACTGCGTCATCAAGTCGCCGCACAAGTACAAGGACTCGCGCGAGCACTTCGAGATGCGCACGCACAAGCGCCTGATCGACATCCTCGACCCGACGCCCAAGACCGTTGACTCGCTGATGCGCCTGGACCTTCCGGCCGGCGTTGACATCGAGATCAAGCTCTGAGAGGCACGGAGAAGATGGCAAAGCAGATCAAGGGCGTCCTGGGCGAGAAGCTCGGCATGACCCAGGTCTGGGACGAGAACAACCGTGTCGTCCCGGTGACCGTGGTCAAGGCCGGACCCTGCGTCGTTACCCAGGTCCGTACGAACGACATCGACGGCTACGAGTCGGTCCAGATCGCCTTCGGCGAGATCGACCCGCGCAAGGTGAACAAGCCCCTCAAGGGCCACTTCGCCAAGGCCGACGTGACCCCGCGCCGCCACCTGGTGGAGCTCCGCACCTCTGACGCCAGCGAGTACACGCTCGGCCAGGAGATCACTGCGGCCGTGTTCGAGTCCGGCGTCAAGGTTGACGTCACGGGCAACAGCAAGGGCAAGGGCTTCGCCGGTGTCATGAAGCGGCACAACTTCCGGGGCCTCGGCGCCGGTCACGGTGTGCAGCGCAAGCACCGCTCCCCCGGTTCGATCGGTGGCTGCGCCACCCCTGGGCGTGTCTTCAAGGGCATGCGCATGGCCGGTCGTATGGGTAACGAGCGCGTCACCACCCAGAACCTGACCATCCACGCGGTTGACGCGGAGAAGGGCCTGCTCCTCATCAAGGGCGCGGTTCCCGGTCCGAACGGCGGCCTCGTCCTGGTCCGTACCGCGGTTAAGGGGGCTTGAGTTAATGAGCACCATTGACATCCTTTCGCCGGCAGGCGACAAGGCCGGTACCGTCGAGCTCCCCGCGGAGATCTTCGACGCCAAGACCAGCGTTCCGCTGATCCACCAGGTCGTCGTCGCTCAGCTGGCCGCTGCCCGTCAGGGCACGCACAAGACCAAGCGTCGCGGCGAAGTCCGTGGTGGTGGCCGCAAGCCGTACCGCCAGAAGGGCACCGGCCGCGCCCGTCAGGGTTCGACCCGCGCTCCGCAGTTCGCCGGCGGTGGCGTCGTCCACGGCCCGCAGCCGCGTGACTACTCGCAGCGGACCCCGAAGAAGATGAAGGCCGCCGCTCTCCGCGGTGCCCTGTCGGACCGCGCGCGTCACTCCCGCATCCACGTCATCACCGGCGTGGTCGAGGGTGCCGCCTCCACGAAGGCCGCCAAGACGCTGTTCGGCAAGATCTCGGAGCGCAAGAACCTGCTCCTGGTCGTCGACCGCGCCGACGAGGCTGCGTGGCTGTCCGCCCGCAACCTGCCCCAGGTGCACATCCTGGAGCCGGGCCAGCTGAACACGTACGACGTGATCGTCTCTGACGACGTGGTCTTCACTCAGGCCGCTTTCGAGTCCTTCGTGTCTGGCCCCAAGGCCGACGAGACCGAAGGGAGCGACGCGTAATGTCTGACGCGACCGTTACCAGCAAGACCTTCACTGACCCGCGCGACCTGCTGATCAAGCCGGTTGTCTCGGAGAAGAGCTACGCGCTGCTCGACGAGAACAAGTACACGTTCATCGTCGCGCCGGGCTCGAACAAGACCCAGATCAAGCAGGCTGTGGAAGCGGTCTTCTCGGTCAAGGTCACCGGGGTCAACACGATCAACCGTCAGGGTAAGCGCAAGCGCACCAAGACCGGTTTCGGCAAGCGCGCTGACACCAAGCGCGCCATCGTGACCCTCGCTGAGGGCGACCGAATCGACATCTTCGGCGGCCAGGCCTCCTAACGGAGGTCTAGTCGTCCGGAATCGGACGAGGACTGAGAAATGGGTATCCGCAAGTACAAGCCGACGACCCCGGGCCGTCGTGGCTCCAGCGTCGCCGACTTTGTCGAGATCACGCGGTCCACGCCGGAGAAGTCGCTGGTTCGCCCCCTGCACAGCAAGGGCGGCCGTAACAACACCGGTCGGATCACTGTTCGCCACCAGGGTGGTGGACACAAGCGCGCCTACCGCGTGATCGACTTCCGTCGTCACGACAAGGACGGCGTGCCGGCCAAGGTCGCACACATCGAGTACGACCCCAACCGCACCGCGCGCATCGCGCTCCTGCACTACGCAGACGGCGAGAAGCGCTACATCATCGCTCCGGCCAAGCTGAGCCAGGGCGACCGGATTGAGAACGGCCCTGGCGCCGACATCAAGCCGGGCAACAACCTCCCGCTCCGCAACATCCCGGTCGGTACCACGATCCACGCGATCGAGCTCCGTCCCGGTGGTGGCGCCAAGTTCGCCCGCTCTGCCGGTTCTTCCGTGCAGCTGCTGGCGAAGGAGGGCCAGTACGCCCACCTGCGTATGCCGTCGGGCGAGGTTCGCCTGGTCGACGTCCGCTGCCGCGCCACGGTCGGCGAGGTCGGCAACGCCGAGCAGTCGAACATCAACTGGGGCAAGGCCGGCCGTATGCGCTGGAAGGGCGTTCGCCCGACCGTCCGCGGTGTCGCGATGAACCCGGTCGACCACCCGCACGGTGGTGGTGAGGGTAAGACCTCCGGTGGTCGTCACCCGGTCTCCCCGTGGGGTCAGAAGGAGGGTCGTACTCGCTCGCCGAAGAAGGCTTCGAGCAAGTACATCGTCCGCCGCCGCAAGACGAACAAGAAGCGCTAGGAGCGGGTTTAGATGCCGCGCAGTCTCAAGAAGGGACCCTTCGTCGACGGACACCTCATCAAGAAGGTGGACGTACAGAACGAAGCCGGTACCAAGAACGTCATCAAGACCTGGTCCCGTCGCTCGATGATCATCCCGGCCATGCTGGGTCACACCATCGCGGTGCACAACGGCAAGATCCACGTCCCGGTGTTCGTCACCGAGTCGATGGTCGGCCACAAGCTCGGCGAGTTCTCGCCGACTCGCACCTTCCGCGGCCACGTCAAGGACGACCGGAAGTCGAAGCGCCGCTAAAGGCGGGGTGGTTACGACTATGACTTACACCGAAGGGACAACCATGGAAGCCAGGGCCCAGGCGCGGTACATCCGCGTCACGCCCATGAAGGCCCGCCGAGTGGTGGACCTTATCCGTGGCATGGATGCCACGGAGGCTCAGGCGGTCCTGCGTTTCGCCCCGCAGGCCGCGAGCGTGCCGGTTGGCAAGGTGCTGGACAGCGCCATTGCCAATGCCGCACACAACTACGACCACACGGACGCCTCCTCGCTGGTAATCAGCGCGGCGTACGTGGACGAGGGCCCGACCCTGAAGCGGTTCCGTCCGCGTGCCCAGGGTCGTGCCTACCGGATCCGCAAGCGGACCAGCCACATCACCGTGGTCGTCAGCAGCAAGGAAGGTTCCCGGTAATGGGCCAGAAGGTAAACCCGCACGGGTTCCGGCTCGGCATCACCACCGACTTCAAGTCGCGTTGGTACGCCGACAAGCTGTACAAGGACTACGTCAAGGAAGACGTCGCCATCCGCAGGATGATGACGTCCGGCATGGAGCGCGCCGGCATCTCGAAGGTTGAGATCGAGCGCACCCGTGACCGCGTGCGTGTGGACATCCACACCGCTCGTCCCGGCATCGTCATCGGCCGCCGTGGCGCCGAGGCCGACCGCATCCGCGGTGACCTCGAGAAGCTCACGGGCAAGCAGGTCCAGCTGAACATCCTCGAGGTCAAGAACCCCGAGATGGACGCTCAGCTGGTCGCGCAGGCCGTTGCGGAGCAGCTGTCCTCCCGCGTTTCCTTCCGTCGCGCCATGCGTAAGAGCATGCAGGGCACGATGAAGGCCGGCGCCAAGGGCATCAAGATCCAGTGTGGTGGCCGTCTCGGCGGCGCCGAGATGAGCCGGTCCGAGTTCTACCGCGAGGGTCGTGTGCCGCTGCACACGCTGCGCGCGAACGTGGACTACGGCTTCTTCGAGGCCAAGACCACCTTCGGCCGTATCGGCGTGAAGGTCTGGATCTACAAGGGCGACGTCAAGAACATCGCCGAGGTTCGCGCCGAGAACGCTGCGGCCCGTGCGGGCAACCGCCCGGCCCGTGGTGGCGCGAACGACCGTCCGGCCGGTGGCCGCGGTGGTCGTGGTGGCGAGCGTGGCGGCCGTGGCGGCCGCAAGCCGCAGCAGGCTGTCGGCGCCGAGGCCCCCAAGGCCGAGGCCGCTGTCGCCGCTCCGGCCGAGAGCACCGGAACGGAGGCCTGACCGACATGCTGATCCCTCGTAGGGTCAAGCACCGCAAGCAGCACCACCCCAAGCGCCGCGGTATGGCCAAGGGCGGTACTGAGGTCTCGTTCGGCGAGTACGGCATCCAGGCGCTTACCCCCGCCTACGTGACGAACCGCCAGATCGAAGCGGCTCGTATCGCGATGACCCGCCACATCAAGCGTGGCGGCAAGGTCTGGATCAACATCTACCCGGACCGTCCCCTGACGAAGAAGCCTGCCGAGACCCGCATGGGTTCCGGTAAGGGTTCTCCCGAGTGGTGGATCGCGAACGTGCACCCGGGCCGGGTCATGTTCGAGCTGTCCTACCCGAACGAGAAGATTGCTCGTGAGGCGCTCACCCGCGCTGCTCACAAGCTTCCGATGAAGTGCCGGATTGTTCGGCGCGAGGCAGGTGAGTCGTGATGGCGACGGGAACCAAGGCGTCCGAGCTGCGTGAGCTCGGCAACGAGGAGCTCGTTGGCAAGCTGCGCGAGGCCAAGGAAGAGCTGTTCAAGCTGCGCTTCCAGGCGGCCACGGGTCAGCTCGAGAACAACGGCCGGCTCCGTTCCGTCCGCAAGGACATCGCCCGGATCTACACCCTGATGCACGAGCGCGAGCTCGGCATCGAGACGGTGGAGAGCGCCTGATGAGCGAGAAGAATGTGACTGAGACCCAGGACCGCGGCTTCCGCAAGACCCGTGAGGGCCTCGTCGTCAGCGACAAGATGGACAAGACCGTCGTCGTCGCCGTCGAGGACCGCGTGAAGCACGCCCTGTACGGCAAGGTCATCCGCCGTACGAACAAGCTCAAGGCGCACGACGAGCAGAACGCTGCCGGCGTCGGCGACCGCGTCCTCATCATGGAGACGCGTCCGCTGTCGGCGAGCAAGCGCTGGCGCATCGTCGAGATCCTCGAGAAGGCCAAGTAAGGAAATTGCCTGGGGGGTTTCCCCCAGGTCAGTTCCGCCAGGCTCGGTAGGGGCTTCCACCGCTTGAAAGAGCGCGCCGAAGCCCCTGCCGGGAACCGGCAGACAAACAGGAGATAGACGTGATCCAGCAGGAGTCGCGACTGCGTGTCGCCGACAACACTGGTGCCAAGGAAATCCTTTGCATCCGTGTTCTCGGTGGTTCGGGTCGCCGCTACGCGGGCATCGGTGACGTCATCGTCGCCACCGTCAAGGACGCTATCCCGGGCGGCAATGTGAAGAAGGGTGACGTCGTCAAGGCCGTCATCGTTCGCACCGTCAAGGAGCGCCGCCGCCAGGACGGCTCGTACATCCGCTTCGACGAGAACGCCGCTGTCATTCTCAAGAACGACGGCGACCCTCGTGGCACCCGTATCTTCGGCCCGGTGGGCCGTGAGCTGCGCGAGAAGAAGTTCATGAAGATCATCTCGCTCGCGCCGGAGGTGCTGTAAGCATGAAGATCAAGAAGGGCGACCTGGTTCAGGTCATCACCGGTAAGGACAAGGGCAAGCAGGGCAAGGTCATCGTGGCCATCCCTACTGAGAACCGCGTCCTGGTCGAGGGTGTCAACCGGGTCAAGAAGCACACCAAGGCCGGCCAGACCGCTGGTGGCTCGCAGACCGGTGGCATCGTGATCACCGAGGCGCCGATCCACGTCAGCAACGTTCAGCTGGTCGTGGAGAAGGACGGCCAGAAGGTCGTCACCCGCGTCGGCTACCGCTTCGACGACGAGGGCAACAAGATCCGCGTTGCCAAGCGGACGGGTGAGGACATCTGATGGCTACCACTCCGCGTCTCAAGACGAAGTACCGCGAGGACATCGCGGGCAAGCTGCGTGAGGAGTTCTCTTACGAGAACGTCATGCAGATCCCCGGCCTCGTCAAGATCGTCGTGAACATGGGTGTCGGCGACGCCGCCCGTGACTCGAAGCTGATCGACGGTGCCATCAAGGACCTGACGACGATCACCGGTCAGAAGCCGGCCGTCACGAAGGCCCGCAAGTCCATCGCGCAGTTCAAGCTGCGCGAGGGTCAGCCGATCGGCTGCCACGTCACCCTCCGTGGTGACCGCATGTGGGAGTTCCTGGACCGTACGCTGTCGCTCGCGCTGCCGCGTATCCGTGACTTCCGTGGTCTGTCGCCGAAGCAGTTCGACGGCCGTGGCAACTACACCTTCGGTCTCACGGAGCAGGTCATGTTCCACGAGATCGACCAGGACAAGATCGACCGTACCCGGGGTATGGACATCACCGTGGTCACCACGGCGACCAACGACGACGAGGGCCGCGCCCTCCTTCGTCACCTCGGCTTCCCCTTCAAGGAGGCGTAAGCGAGATGGCGAAGAAGGCTCTCATCGCGAAGGCTGCCCGCAAGCCCAAGTTCGGTGTGCGTGCGTACACCCGCTGCCAGCGCTGCGGTCGTCCCCACTCCGTGTACCGCAAGTTCGGCCTGTGCCGCGTGTGCCTTCGTGAGATGGCTCACCGTGGCGAGCTGCCGGGCGTGACCAAGAGCTCCTGGTAATTCCCTCCAGTCCTCAGGGACTTGGGAATCACCAGAGACTCTCGGTAAGCACCTGGCCGGTGGGTGCCCCGCTCCGCATGCCGTAGGCTTGTGGGGTTGGGCGCCCGCCGTCCATAACGACTTACTACGCCGTAGGTCCCCGCACCGCACCCGTCCCGCCACTGAGTGGGGAGAGGGATGGCGCATACAGGAAACCCCGGCGAGAGAGGCCGAAGGCCGATTCATGACCATGACTGACCCGATCGCAGACATGCTGACTCGTCTGCGTAACGCTAACTCGGCGTACCACGACACCGTCGTGATGCCGCACAGCAAGATCAAGTCGCACATCGCGGAGATCCTCAAGCAAGAGGGTTTCATCACCGGCTGGAAGGTCGAGGACGCCGAGGTCGGCAAGAACCTCGTCCTCGAGCTGAAGTTCGGGCCGAACCGTGAGCGCTCCATCGCGGGCATCAAGCGGATCTCGAAGCCCGGTCTGCGCGTGTACGCGAAGTCCACCAACCTGCCCAAGGTGCTCGGCGGCCTGGGCGTGGCGATCATCTCCACGTCCCACGGTCTCCTCACCGGCCAGCAGGCAGGCAAGAAGGGCGTAGGTGGGGAAGTCCTCGCCTACGTCTGGTAGTCGGGAACGGAGGAAAAGCAATGTCGCGAATCGGCAAGCTCCCCATCCAGGTTCCCGCCGGTGTGGACGTCACCATCGATGGCAGCACGGTTGCCGTGAAGGGCCCCAAGGGCACCCTCACCCACACCGTCGCCGCGCCCATCGGTGTCGTTAAGGGCGAGGACGGTGTCCTCACCGTCACGCGCCCCAACGACGAGCGTCAGAACAAGGCCCTGCACGGCCTGTCCCGCACGCTGGTGGCGAACATGATCACCGGCGTGACCGCGGGTTACGTCAAGGCGCTCGAGATCAGCGGTGTCGGTTACCGCGTCGCCGCGAAGGGCTCCAACCTGGAGTTCCAGCTTGGTTACAGCCACCCGATCCTGATCGAGGCGCCCGAGGGCATCTCCTTCAAGGTCGAGTCGCCCACCAAGTTCACGGTCGAGGGCATCGACAAGCAGAAGGTCGGCGAGGTCGCCGCCAACATCCGCAAGCTGCGGAAGCCCGACCCGTACAAGGCCAAGGGTGTCAAGTACGCCGGCGAAGTCATCCGCCGCAAGGTCGGAAAGGCTGGTAAGTAGCCATGGCATACGGTGTGAAGATCGCCAAGGGCGACGCGTACAAGCGCGCTGCCAAGGCTCGCCGCCACATCCGCATCCGCAAGAACGTCTCGGGTACGGCGGAGCGTCCGCGCCTCGTCGTGACGCGTTCCAACCGCAACATCGTTGCTCAGGTCATCGACGACCTCCAGGGTCACACCCTGGCGTCCGCGTCGACCCTGGACGCTTCGATCCGCGGTGGCGAAGGCGACAAGAGCGCTCAGGCCCAGGCTGTCGGCGCGCTCGTCGCCGAGCGTGCCAAGGCTGCGGGTGTCGAGACCGTCGTGTTCGACCGCGGTGGCAACCGATACGCCGGGCGCATTGCCGCTCTGGCTGACGCCGCCCGCGAAGCCGGGCTGAAGTTCTAAGCCCCGGTTCCGGGACTAACGGACGTAACAGAGAGAGGTAATCCAATGGCTGGACCCCAGCGCCGCGGAAGCGGTGCCGGTGGCGGCGAGCGGCGGGACCGGAAGGGTCGCGACGGTGGCCCTGCCGCCGAGAAGACCGCTTACGTTGAGCGCGTTGTCGCGATCAACCGCGTCGCCAAGGTTGTCAAGGGTGGTCGCCGCTTCAGCTTCACCGCGCTGGTCGTGGTGGGCGACGGTGACGGCACGGTAGGTGTCGGTTACGGCAAGGCCAAGGAAGTTCCCGCGGCCATCGCCAAGGGCGTCGAGGAAGCCAAGAAGAGCTTCTTCAAGGTCCCGCGTATCCAGGGCACCATCCCGCACCCGATCCAGGGCGAGAAGGCGGCCGGCGTTGTCCTGCTGAAGCCTGCTTCCCCCGGTACCGGTGTTATCGCCGGTGGCCCGGTGCGCGCCGTTCTGGAGTGCGCCGGCGTTCACGACATCCTGTCGAAGTCGCTCGGCTCCGACAACGCGATCAACATCGTGCACGCGACCGTTGCAGCGCTCAAGGGCCTGCAGCGTCCCGAGGAGATCGCGGCTCGCCGTGGTCTGCCGCTCGAGGACGTCGCCCCGGCGGCTCTCCTTCGTGCGCGTGCTGCGGGAGCGGGTGCGTAATGGCCCGTCTCAAGATCACGCAGACGAAGTCGTACATCGGCAGCAAGCAGAACCACCGCGACACGCTGCGTTCGCTCGGGCTCAAGCGCCTGAACGACGTCGTCGTCAAGGAGGACCGCCCCGAGTTCCGCGGAATGGTGCAGACCGTCCGCCACCTCGTGACGGTTGAGGAGGTTGACTAACATGGCTGAGAACAGCCCGCTGAAGGCCCACAACCTCCGTCCCGCCCCCGGCGCCAAGACCGCGAAGACCCGTGTCGGTCGTGGTGAGGCGTCGAAGGGTAAGACGGCCGGTCGTGGTACGAAGGGCCAGAAGGCCCGTTACCAGATCCCGCAGCGCTTCGAGGGCGGGCAGATGCCCCTCCACATGCGCCTGCCGAAGCTCAAGGGCTTCAAGAACCCGTTCCGCACCGAGTTCCAGGTCGTGAACCTGGACAAGCTCGGCGCTCTCTACCCCGAGGGTGGAGAAGTCACGGTGGCCGACCTGGTCGCCAAGGGCGCGGTTCGCAAGAACAGCCTCGTCAAGGTCCTGGGCCAGGGCGAGATCTCCGTGGCGCTGCAGGTTTCGGTTGACGCCGTCTCCGGCTCCGCCAAGGAGAAGATTGCCGCCGCCGGCGGCACCGTCACCGAGCTCGTCTAAGACGAACCCAGTGATTTATAGCTAGAAACCCGACCGGGGATGCCTCACATATGGGGCATCCCCGGTTGGTCGTTCCTAGGCGGGCCATCTCGCCGGTATGGTGGCCTGCACCTTTGCTTTGTCGTATTCGTCGATCCCTCAGACCGTCACCTCTGACGCAGTAGCGCGGGGGTCGCAGGAGGCACCGTGCTCACCGCGTTCGCCCGGGCGTTCAAGACGCCCGACCTGCGCAAGAAGCTGCTCTTCACGCTCGGCATCATCGTGCTGTTCCGGCTCGGGTCCCACATCCCGGTACCCGGCGTGAGCTACAAGAACGTTCAGATCTGTGTCCAGGCCGCAGGCAGCAGCAACAGCCTCTTCGGCCTCGTCAACATGTTCAGTGGCGGTGCGCTGCTGCAGATCACGATCTTCGCGCTCGGCATCATGCCGTACATCACGGCGAGCATCATCCTGCAGCTGCTGACCGTGGTCATCCCGAAGCTGGAGAACCTCAAAAAAGAGGGTCAGGCCGGCACGGCGAAGATCACTCAGTACACGCGCTATCTGACGGTCGCGCTCGCGATCCTCCAAGGCACCGGCCTCGTCGCCACCGCCAAGAGCGGCGCCCTGTTCCAGGGCTGCCAGGTCGCCAGCAAGATCGTCCCGGACCGCTCGATCTTCACCATGGTCACCATGGTGATCACCATGACCGCCGGTACCTGCGTCGTCATGTGGCTCGGTGAGCTCATCACCGACCGCGGCATCGGCAACGGCATGTCGATCCTCATGTTCATCTCGATCGCCGCGGGCTTCGTCAGCGCCCTGTGGACCATCAAGCTCCAGGGCAAGATCGCCGGTGGCTGGGTCGAGTTCGGCGTGGTCATCCTGGTCGGCCTCGCGATGGTGGCCCTCGTGGTCTTCGTCGAGCAGGCCCAGCGCCGGATCCCGGTGCAGTACGCGAAGCGCATGATCGGGCGTCGCGCGTACGGCGGCACCTCGACCTACATCCCGCTCAAGGTGAACCAGGCGGGCGTCATCCCCGTCATCTTCGCCTCGTCGCTGCTCTACATCCCGGCCCTGATCGTCCAGTTCAGCGGCTCGAAGGCGGGCTGGGCCACCTGGATCCAGCAGCACTTCGTCAAGGGCGACCACCCGTACTACATCGCGGCCTACTTCCTCCTGATCGTGTTCTTCGCATTCTTCTATGTGGCGATCTCGTTCAACCCCGAGGAAGTTGCAGACAACATGAAGAAGTATGGTGGGTTCATCCCGGGCATCCGGGCAGGCCGACCCACTGCCGAGTACCTGAGCTACGTGCTCAACCGGATCACCTGGCCGGGGTCGCTGTACCTGGGACTCATCGCTCTTGTGCCGACGATGGCGTTGGCCGGCTTCGGCGCGAACCAGAACTTCCCGTTCGGCGGGACGAGCATCCTCATCATCGTGGGTGTGGGTCTGGAGACCGTGAAGCAGATCGAGAGCCAGCTCCAGCAGCGCAATTACGAAGGGTTCCTCCGCTGATGCGTATCGTCCTCGTCGGACCTCCTGGTGCGGGCAAGGGAACGCAGGCCACCGTGCTTGCCGAGACCCTGTCCATCCCGCACATCTCCACGGGCGACCTGTTCCGCGCGAACATCAGCCAGAAGACCGAGCTGGGCCAGCGTGCGCAGGCCTACATGTCGAAGGGCGACCTCGTTCCCGACGAGGTCACGATCGACATGGCCAAGGACCGGATGGAGCAGTCGGACGCCGCCAACGGCTTCCTGCTCGACGGCTTCCCGCGCAACGTCTTCCAGGCCGAGGCGCTGGACGTGATCCTCAAGGCACAGGGCATCAAGCTCGACGCCGTCCTCGACCTGGAGGTCGAGGAGGACGAGGTCGTGAAGCGGATCGCCGGTCGTCGGACCTGCCGCAAGGACAACAAGCACATCTTCCACGTCGACTACGCCCCGCCGAAGGTCGAGGGCGTGTGCGACGTGTGCGGTGGCGAGCTCTACCTGCGCGAGGACGACTCCGAGGCCACGGTGCGCAACCGCCTCGACGTCTACCACACGCAGACCGAGCCGATCATCGACTTCTACAAGGCCCAGGGCCTGCTCGTGACGATCCCCGCCCTCGGCGAGGTCAAGGACGTCACGCAGCGCGCGATGGACGCCCTGAAGAAGTAGTTCCCGCTCCACACGTACCGGCCGCGGTGTCCACTGGGCACCGCGGCCGTACTGTTGTAAGACCCCGATCGACGATCCCGACCCGAAGGTGGAAGGCACGTTCATGGTCCAGCTGAAGACCCCCGAGCAGATCGCGAAGATGCGGGAGGCCGGACTGGTCGTCGCCGCCATTCACGCCGCCACCCGTGAGGCGGCCGTGCCGGGCGCCACGACGCGGGACCTGGACATGGTCGCGCGCAAGGTGATCGCCGACGCCGGAGCGAAGTCGAACTTCCTCGGCTACGGCGGGTTCCCCGCGACCATCTGCACCTCGGTCAACGAGGTCGTCGTCCACGGCATCCCGGACGACAAGACCGTCCTCAAGGACGGCGACATCATCTCCATCGACGCGGGCGCGATCATCGACGGCTGGCACGGCGACGCCGCCTACACGGCCTTCGTGGGCACCGGGCACGCTCCGGAGCTGGTGGAGCTGTCCCGGGTGACCGAGGAGTCGATGTGGGCGGGCATCGCCGCCATGAAGCTCGGCAACCGCCTCGTGGACATCTCCAAGGCGATCGAGACCTACATCAAGCGCCAGCCGCGGCCGACCACCGGTGAGCACAGCCTCGGCAAGTTCGGGATCATCGAGGACTACGGCGGCCACGGCATCGGGTCCGAGATGCACATGGACCCCCACCTGCTGAACTACGTCTCGCGCAAGCGGGGCAAGGGGATCAAGCTGGTCCCGGGCGTCTGCCTGGCGATCGAGCCCATGGTCTCCCTGGGCACCGCCCAGACGGAGGTCCTGGCGGACGACTGGACCGTCATCACGACCGACGGCACCTGGTCCTCCCACTGGGAGCACTCCATCGCACTGACCGAGGCCGGTCCCATCGTCCTGACCTCGCCGGACTGCGGCAAGGCCAAGCTGGCGGAGTACGGGGTCACCACGGCTCCCGACCCCCTCGGTTAATGATCTACACTTCGGGGCAAACTTTCCGGATTCGTCTTTCTGGGTGCCCTGACGTAGACTGACTCGTCGGCTCTCGTGCATTTCCATGCCTGCATGGGCGCGGAGCTGATCAAGGTAGCCGATTCGAAAGGCGAAGCGTGGCCAAGAAGCAAGGTGCCATCGAAATCGAGGGCACCGTGATCGAGTCCCTCCCGAACGCGATGTTCAAGGTGGAACTCCAGAACGGTCACAAGGTCCTCGCGCACATCAGCGGAAAGATGCGGATGCACTACATCCGCATCCTGCCGGATGACCGGGTCGTTGTGGAGCTGTCTCCTTACGACCTGACGCGTGGCCGGATCGTCTACCGATACAAGTAGATCTTGTCCTCACTCCTGCCTGGGCATCCGTCCCGGTGCGGGTGGTGGCACTGACCCGGAGAACCTCACCAACATGAAGGTCAAGCCGAGCGTCAAGAAGATCTGCGACAAGTGCAAGGTGATCCGCCGTCACGGTCGGGTCATGGTCATCTGCGACAACCTGCGCCACAAGCAGCGCCAGGGCTGACGCACGCCGACCGACCTGCCTTCCGCAGTTCTTCGCGCGACGTAAGAAAACGTACATACGCAGAACCCGCCCAGCCCTGAGAGGGGCCGGCGGCACCTCCGGCGGGGGCCGGGGACTCGGACGTACCACCACCCATCAGGTGTGGTCGGCGGTCGGGAGTGGTTCTGCGGAAGACCCCCGAACACACAGGAGCCATTGAATGGCACGCGTTTCCGGTGTTGACATCCCGCGCGAAAAGCGTGTGGAGATCGCACTTACCTACGTCTTCGGTGTCGGTCGCACCCGGTCCAAGGAGATCCTTGCGGCCACCGGTGTGAACCCCGACACCCGCGTTCGTGACCTGGCCGAAGAGGACCTGGTCAAGATCCGCGAGTACGTGGACGCCAACCTCCGCACCGAGGGTGACCTCCGCCGCGAGATCCAGGCCGACATCCGCCGCAAGGTCGAGATCCAGTGCTACCAGGGTATCCGCCACCGTCGTGGCCTGCCCGTGCACGGTCAGCGCACCAGCACGAACGCTCGTACCCGCAAGGGCCCGCGTCGCGCGATCGCCGGTAAGAAGAAGCCGGGCAAGAAGTAGTCCTCAGCCGGACGCTTATCAAGCGGTCTTCGCTGTAGGACCGACCACCTCCCGTAGGAGATTTAGATGCCCCCCAAGGGTCGTCAGGGCGCTGCCAAGAAGGTGCGCCGCAAGGAAAAGAAGAACGTCGCTCACGGGCACGCCCACATCAAGAGCACGTTCAACAACACCATCGTTTCGATCACCGACCCCGCGGGCAACGTGATCTCCTGGGCCTCCGCCGGCCACGTCGGCTTCAAGGGCTCGCGCAAGTCCACCCCCTTCGCCGCGCAGATGGCCGCTGAGTCGGCCGCCCGTCGCGCGCAGGAGCACGGCATGCGCAAGGTCGACGTCTTCGTCAAGGGTCCGGGCTCCGGCCGCGAGACCGCGATCCGCTCCCTCCAGGCCACCGGCCTCGAGGTCGGCTCGATCCAGGACGTCACCCCCACCCCGCACAACGGTTGCCGCCCGCCGAAGCGCCGCCGCGTCTGACGCAGCGCGCTGGGCGTACGTGAACGCGTACGCCGTGCGTTCTTGAGGTTCCGGGCGGCACGACCCCTCCGGGGGACGTGCCGCCCGTACCCTTGCTGTACGTAGTGCCCGTAGGGCGTCAAATAGTGGGCGTCCACGACTGAAGGAACACACACATGCTTATCGCTCAGCGTCCGTCGCTGACCGAAGAGGTCGTCGACGAGTACCGCTCGCGGTTCGTGATCGAGCCGCTCGAGCCGGGCTTCGGTTACACCCTCGGCAACTCGCTCCGCCGCACGCTCCTGTCCTCGATCCCGGGTGCCGCTGTCACCAGCATCCGCGTGGACGGCGTCCTGCACGAGTTCACCACCGTGCCGGGTGTCAAGGAAGACGTCACCGACCTCATCCTCAACATCAAGCAGCTGGTCGTCTCCTCGGAGCACGACGAGCCCGTCGTGATGTACCTGCGCAAGCAGGGTCCCGGCCTGGTCACCGCCGCCGACATCGCGCCCCCGGCCGGCGTCGAGGTGCACAACCCGGACCTGGTCCTCGCCACGCTCAACGGCAAGGGCAAGCTGGAGATGGAGCTGACCGTCGAGCGCGGTCGCGGCTACGTCTCCGCCGTCCAGAACAAGCAGGTCGGCCAGGAGATCGGTCGCATCCCGATCGACTCCATCTACAGCCCCGTGCTGAAGGTCACCTACAAGGTCGAGGCGACCCGAGTCGAGCAGCGCACCGACTTCGACAAGCTCATCGTCGACGTCGAGACCAAGCAGGCCATGCGCCCGCGCGACGCCATGGCGTCCGCCGGTAAGACCCTGGTCGAGCTGTTCGGTCTGGCCCGCGAGCTCAACATCGACGCCGAGGGCATCGACATGGGCCCCTCGCCGACGGACGCGGCCCTGGCCGCCGACCTGGCGCTGCCGATCGAGGAGCTCGAGCTCACGGTCCGCTCGTACAACTGCCTCAAGCGCGAGGGCATCCACTCGGTGGGCGAGCTCGTGGCCCGCTCCGAGGCGGACCTGCTCGACATCCGCAACTTCGGTGCGAAGTCGATCGACGAGGTCAAGGCGAAGCTCGCCGGCATGGGTCTGGCCCTCAAGGACAGCCCGCCCGGATTCGACCCGACCGCTGCCGCCGACGCCTTCGGCGCGGACGACGACGCCGACGCCGGCTTCGTCGAGACCGAGCAGTACTAAGAACTTTCCCGGGGCGTCCGCCCCGGGGGAACTGACACCGGTACCTGACACGGCCGGTGCAGATATGAAGGAGTAAGACCATGCCGCGTCCCGCAAAGGGTGCCCGTCTGGGCGGCAGCGCCGCGCACGAGAAGCACCTCCTCGCGAACCTCGCGAAGGCGCTCTTCGAGCACGGCCGCATCACCACCACCGAGGCCAAGGCCCGCCGCCTGCGTCCCTACGCCGAGCGTCTGGTCACCAAGGCCAAGAAGGGCGACATCCACAACCGTCGCCTGGTGCTGCAGACGATCACGGACAAGAGCATCGTGCACACGCTCTTCACCGAGATCGCCCCGCGCTACGAGAACCGCCCCGGTGGTTACACGCGCATCACCAAGATCGGCAACCGTCGTGGCGACAACGCCCCGATGGCGGTCATCGAGCTGGTCGAGGCCCTGACCGTGGCGCAGGTCGCCACCGGTGAGGCCGAGGCCGCCACGAAGCGCGCGGTCAAGGAGGCGGAGGCCAAGGCCGAGGCCGTCGAGACCCCCGCCGAGGAGACCAAGGAGGCCTGATCCTCCGGGATCTCGCTTGCTTGAACGGCTCTGAACGGGCCCGCCCCTTCCGGGGGCGGGCCCGTTCTGCATTCGAGAGGATCGCTCACGTGAGTGACGAGGTGGAGCCCGGGCACGTCCGGGTGCGGCTGGACCTGAGCTACGACGGCAAGGACTTCTCCGGCTGGGCGAAGCAGCGGACGCTGCGGACCGTCCAGGGCGAGCTGGAGTCGGCCCTGACGACCGTCATGCGGTTGCCCGACCCGGTGGAGCTGACCGTGGCCGGACGTACGGACGCGGGCGTCCACGCGCGCGGCCAGGTCGCCCAGTTCGACGTGGCCGAGGAGGTGTGGGCCGAGCACCACGACAAGCTGCTGCGGCGGCTCGCGGGGCGGCTGCCGCACGACATCCGGGTGTGGAAGGTCGCCGAGGCCCCCGCCGGCTTCAACGCGCGCTTCTCCGCGATCTGGCGCCGGTACGCCTACCGCGTGGCCGACCACACGGCCGGGGTGGACCCGCTGCGCCGCGGGCACGTGCTGTGGCACTCCTGGCCGCTGGACGTGGACGCCATGAACGAGGCCGCGCGGCCGCTGCTCGGCGAGCACGACTTCGCCGCCTACTGCAAGAAGCGCGAGGGCGCGACGACCATCCGCACGCTCCAGCAGCTCAGCTGGGTGCGGGACGACGAGGGGATCGTCACCGCGACCGTGCGGGCCGACGCCTTCTGCCACAACATGGTGCGCTCCCTGGTGGGGGCGCTGCTGCACGTCGGCGACGGGCACCGGCCGGTGGAGTGGCCGGGGCGGGTGCTGGAGGCCGCGGTGCGCGATTCCTCCGTGCACGTCGTACGTCCGCACGGGCTCACCCTCGAAGAGGTCGGCTACCCGGCGGACGAGCTGCTGGCCGCGCGCAGCAAGGAGGCGCGCAACGTGCGGACGCTGCCGGGGTCGGGCTGCTGCTAATCCGTTTGGGCGGATCGCGGGCGGACCGGGACAATGCCCGACATGGGACATCTCGAAGCGAGTCATCTGGAGTACTACCTTCCCGACGGGCGGGTCCTGCTTCCCGACGTCTCCTTCCGGGTGGGGGAGGGTTCCGTGGTCGCCCTGGTCGGGGCGAACGGGGCCGGTAAGACCACCCTGCTGAAGCTGATCTCCGGTGAGCTCCAGCCGCACGGCGGCGGGGTCGTCGTCACCGGCGGGCTCGGCGTGATGTCGCAGTTCGTCGGTTCGGTGCGGGACGAGACCACCGTCCGTGACCTGCTGGTCTCGGTGGCGCAGCCGCGGATCCGGGAGGCGGCCAAGGCCGTCGACCGGGCCGAGCACCTGATCCTGACCGTCGACGACGAGGCCGCGCAGATGGCCTACGCGCAGGCGCTGAGCGACTGGGCGGACGTCCAGGGCTACGAGGCGGAGACCCTGTGGGACGTCTGCACGATGGCCGCGCTGTCGATCCCGTACGACACCGCGCAGTTCCGCGAGGTGCGCACGCTGTCCGGCGGTGAGCAGAAGCGGCTCGTGCTGGAGGCGCTGCTGCGCGGTCCGGACGAGGTGCTGCTCCTCGACGAGCCGGACAACTACCTGGACGTGCCCGGCAAGCGGTGGCTGGAGGACCAGCTCAAGGCCACCCGCAAGACCGTGTTGTTCGTCTCGCACGACCGGGAGCTGCTGACCCGGGGCGCCGAGAAGATCGTCAGCCTGGAGGCGAGCCCGATGGGCTCGGACGTCTGGGTGCACGGCGCCGGCTTCGACACCTACCACCAGGCGCGCAAGGAGCGCTTCGCGCGCTTCGAGGAGCTCAAGCGGCGTTGGGACGAGGAGCATGCGCGGCTCAAGGCCCTGGTGCTGCGCCTGCGCAACCAGGCCGCGAGCAGCCCCGACATGGCCTCGCGCTACCGGGCGATGCAGACCCGCTTCCAGAAGTTCGAGGAGGCCGGACCGCCGCCGGAGCCGCCGCGCGAGCAGGACATCAAGATGCGGCTCAAGGGCGGCCGGACCGGCGTGCGCGCGGTCACGGTGGAGAACCTGGAGCTGACCGGCCTGATGAAGCCGTTCTCGCTGGAGGTCTTCTACGGCGAGCGGGTCGCGGTGCTGGGCTCGAACGGCTCGGGCAAGTCGCACTTCCTGCGGCTGCTGGCGGGCGAGGACGTCAAGCACACGGGCACCTGGAAGCTGGGCGCGCGGGTGGTCCCGGGCCACTTCGCGCAGACGCACGCGCACCCGGAGCTCTTCGGCCGCACCCTGGTCGACATCCTCTGGACGGAGGCGGCGAAGCCGCTGGGCCAGGCGATGGGCGCGCTGCGCCGCTACGAGCTGGAGCGCCAGGGCGAGCAGCCCTTCGAGAAGCTCTCCGGCGGGCAGCAGGCGCGCTTCCAGATCCTCCTCCTGGAGCTGGCCGGTACCACCGCGCTGCTGCTGGACGAGCCGACGGACAACCTGGACCTGGAGTCGGCCGAGGCGCTCCAGGACGGCCTGGAGAGCTACGACGGCACTGTGCTGTGCGTCACGCACGACCGCTGGTTCGCCCGTACTTTTGACCGTTATTTGGTCTTCGGTTCGGATGGTGTTGTACGGGAGACTCAGGAACCCGTATGGGACGAACGTAGGGTCGACCGGAAGCGCTGAGGGGGAAGACCGCCCCCGTGCGAGTCGAGGGGGAGGCGTTGTGGGCCTGCGGCCTAGCATCTGGCTCATGAAGTGGGACAAGTGGGGCTCCGGCAACCGGGCCGTCGACTGGCTGCTGCGCCCGGCGCCGCGGTCCTGGAAGGCCGTCTCCCTGACCGTCGTGCTGGGGATCGCCCTGTCGATGAGCCTCAAGGACAACTGGGGCTCGGACAACGCCTTCGTGGTGAAGGCCGCGGACACCCTGCTGTCGGGCGGCTCCCCGTACGAGGACAAGCGCTTCCTGTACCTGCCCAGCGCGGTGCTGATGGCGGTGCCGGAGGCGCTGCTGCCGATGCCGGTGCTGCGCTGGGTGCTGCCGCTGGTGATGTCGGGGCTGCTGGCGCTGGGCTGGTGGGCGGCGTTGAAGCTGTTCTCGGTGCCGCTGCGCTCCCGCTTCGCGGTGGGCGGTTTCGCGCTCTTCGCCATCGGTTACAAGCCGTACGCGAACCTGGTGATGATCGGGAACTGGACGGCGATCTCGGCCGCCGCCCTGCCGCTGGCGCTGCTCCTCGCGCACCGCAGGTCGTGGGGGGCGGCCGGGCTGGTGGTGGGCCTGGCGATCGCGTGCAAGCCGATGCTGGTGCCGGTGGGGCTGTTGTTCCTGCTGGCGCGGCAGTGGCGGGGGCTCGCGATCGCGGTGCTGGTGCCGCTGGGGCTCTCGCTGGCGGGGGCGCTGATGATGCCGAGCCCGAGCCTGTTCTTCACCAAGACGCTGCCGTTCCTGCTCCAGGGCCAGGACGCCTACGCGCTGCCCTGGGACGCCTCGCCGATCGCCGTGCTGCCGCGGCTGGGGGTGCCGCAGCCGGTGGCGGTGCTGGTGGCGTTCGCGGGGGCGCTGGGCGGGCTCTGGGCGGTCTGGTGCAGGTGGCGCCGCACCGACGACCGGGACACCGGTCAGATGCGGCTGGCGGAGACGGGCTGCATGGTGATGCTCGCCGCATTCCTGGTGTCGCGGCCGTCCTTCGACCACTACCTGCTGGTGGTGCTCCCGCTGCTGCTGGCGTCGGTGGTGCGGGAGGACTCGATGGTGCGTTCTCCCTGGTTCTGGGTGGGTATCGGGCCCCAGGTCGCGGGGGTTCCGTGGCCCGCCGAGCTGGAGCACAAGCGCCGCGCCTTCAAGGACTTCTTCACCCTGGGCGTGCTGGCGGTCACGCTGATGCGGAGGTGTACGGCTCCGACTCGGGTTAACCTGGACGACGTACGAACGGCAGGAGCCGTGCCCGGTCGCGCTCGCGCCGACGAGCCTGCGGATGCAGGAGCTCGTTCGGCGTTTTGACCCGTCCGGGGCATCACGGGTATCCTGCTGGTTCGTTATGCGTATTGGCTTGTTCATTCTCACGTGAAAGGGCCCTTACGCCGGTCCACCGGGCCGATGACCAGCGGTACACACGGGTTGCGTCCCCGTTGTGGACCAGGGCTGTCGTGATCGTCCGTGGTGGCCTTGTCAGGACCCGTTCCCAAGGTCTCACGCCATATGGGAATACCCATCACTGAAGAAGCGAAGGCTACGACCGTGCGTACGTACAGCCCCAAGCCCGGCGACATCTCGCGCGTCTGGCACGTCATCGACGCCCGGGACATTGTCCTCGGCCGTCTGGCGACCCAGGCCGCGAACCTGCTCCGCGGCAAGCACAAGCCGACTTACGCCCCCCACATGGACATGGGCGACTTCGTCATCATCATCAACGCCGACAAGGTTCACCTGTCCGGCAACAAGGCGACCCAGAAGATGGCGTACCGCCACTCTGGCTTCCCGGGCGGTCTCCGTTCGGTCCGCTACGACGACCTCCTGGCGAACAACCCGGAGAAGGCCGTCGAGAAGGCCGTCAAGGGCATGATCCCCAAGAACACCCTGGGCCGCCAGATGCTCTCGAAGCTGAAGGTCTACTCGGGCGAGGTGCACCCCCACGCTGCCCAGCAGCCGGTGCCGTTCGAGATCACCCAGGTCGCGCAGTAGTTCCGGCCACACCCCCTAAGACGTAGAAAATTCTGAGGAGCATCGTGGCCGAGACCACCACCGAGACTGTCATCGACGAAGAGTTCGAGGGCGCTGTCGAGGAGTACACCACCGAGTCTGCGGACGTCCCGGAGGGTGACTACACCTCCGAGTCGCTCGCCGGCCGCTTCGGCGACCCGCAGCCGGCTGCCGGCCTGGGCCGTCGCAAGAACGCCATCGCCCGCGTCCGGATCGTTCCGGGCACCGGCAAGTGGAAGATCAACGGTCGCACCCTTGAGGACTACTTCCCCAACAAGGTGCACCAGCAGGAAGTCAACGAGCCCTTCAAGGTGCTCGAGCTCGACAACCGCTACGACGTCATCGCCCGCATCTCGGGTGGCGGCGTTTCCGGTCAGGCCGGCGCCCTGCGCCTCGGCGTGGCCCGTGCGCTGAACGAGGCGGACGTGGACAACAACCGCGCCGCGCTCAAGAAGGCCGGCTTCCTCTCGCGCGACGACCGTGCGGTCGAGCGCAAGAAGGCCGGTCTCAAGAAGGCCCGTAAGGCCCCGCAGTACAGCAAGCGTTAATCTGCGCCTGCTGGTCTGCACGATCCCGCCCCGGCGGCACACTCTGTGCTGTCGGGGCGGTTCGTTTACCGCCACAAGCGGCAAATACCTGTCACAAGCGGTCACTGCGCGCAACGCGAAACCTCGGAGGACAACATGGGACGACTCTTCGGCACAGACGGTGTACGCGGTGTCGCCAATGCGGATCTGACGGCCGAGCTCGCGCTCGGCCTCTCCGTCGCGGCAGCCCATGTCCTCGCGGAAGCGGGCACCTTCGAGGGACACCGCGCGACCGCCGTCGTCGGCCGGGACCCCCGGGCCTCGGGCGAGTTCCTGGAGGCCGCGGTCGTCGCCGGCCTCGCGAGCGCGGGCGTGGACGTCCTGCGCGTCGGTGTGCTGCCCACCCCGGCGGTGGCGTATCTCACCGGGGCGCTGGGCGCCGACCTCGGCGTGATGCTCTCTGCCAGTCACAACGCCATGCCCGACAACGGCATCAAGTTCTTCGCGCGCGGCGGCCACAAGCTCGCCGACGAGCTGGAGGACCGGATCGAGTCCGTCTACGACGAGCACCGCACCGGTGCTCCCTGGGACCGGCCCACCGGCTCCGGCGTCGGCCGCGTCTCCGACTACACCGAGGGCTTCGACCGCTACGTCGCCCACCTGATCGGCGTCCTGCCGAACCGCCTGGACGGGCTCAAGGTCGTCCTGGACGAGGCGCACGGCGCGGCCGCCCACGTCTCGCCCGAGGCCTTCACCCGCGCGGGCGCCGAGATCATCACGATCGGCACCGAGCCCAACGGCCTCAACATCAACGACGGCTGCGGCTCCACCCACCTCGGCCTGCTCAAGGCGGCCGTGGTCGAGCACGGCGCGGACCTCGGCATCGCGCACGACGGCGACGCCGACCGCTGCCTGGCCGTGGACGCCGAGGGCAACGAGGTCGACGGGGACCAGATCCTCGCCGTCCTGGCGCTGGCCATGCGCGAGGCGGGCCACCTGCGGGAGAACACCGTGGTCGCCACCGTGATGTCGAACCTCGGCTTCAAGCTGGCCATGGAGGGCGAGGGCATCCAGGTCGTGCAGACCGGTGTCGGCGACCGCTACGTGCTGGAGTCGATGAAGGAGCACGGCTACGCGCTCGGCGGCGAGCAGTCCGGCCACGTGATCATCCTCGACCACGCCACCACCGGCGACGGCACCCTGACCGGCCTGATGCTGGCCGCCCGGGTCGCGGCGACCGGTCGGAGCCTGGCCGAGCTGGCCGGGGTGATGCGGCGGCTGCCGCAGGTCCTGGTCAACGTCCCCGACGTGGACCGCACGCGGGTCGGCACCTCCGCCGAACTGGCCGCCGCGGTGGCCGAGGCCGAGCGCGAACTGGGCACCACCGGCCGGGTGCTGCTGCGTCCCTCCGGTACGGAGCCGCTCGTTCGGGTGATGGTGGAGGCCGCCGACATCGAGCAGGCGCGCGCGATCGCGGGCCGCCTCGCCGACGTCGTGAAGTCCGCCCTCGGCTAGGCCTCTTAGGCCGCGGTACTAGGGCTTTCGCCGCCCACTTCCTGATGGCGCACCCGGCGACCGGAGCATCCGGTCCTGCTGGGTGCGCCACAGCAGTTTCTGGGCGGTGAGGGTCAGCGTGCCCGCGACCATGATCCCGGCGAGGTTCAGCAGCAGCTGCTCGGCGGAGCCCCACATCTGGGCGAACTCGCCGTAGCCGAGGGCCACCGCGGCGTTCGCCGCTGCCGGGACGGTGGTCACCGAGATCGCGACCCCGACCAGCGCGCCCGACTTGGCCGAGGTCAGGGACAGGACGCCCGCGATGCCCGCGAGCACCGCGACCACGAAGGAGAACGGGTCCGGCTGCCAGATGAAGCTGGTGTTCGGGCGCGGATCGTCGAGCATGCCGCGGTCGAACTGGCCCAGCGCGTCCATGGTCAGGCTGAAGAGGGTCGTGGCCGCCATCGCGACCGCGAAGCCCACGAGCAGGGCGATCAGGGACCGGGCGGCCAGTCGGGGCGCCCGCTGGACCAGGCCCGTGCACACCCCGGCGAGCGGGCCGAACTCCGGACCCACCGCCATCGCGCCCACGATCAGGATCGCGTTGTCCAGGACCACGCCGCAGGCCGCGATCATCGTCGCGAGGGCGAGGAAGGCCAGGTAGGTGATCGAGAGGGTGGACTCCTCGTGGGTCGCCTCGGTCAACTGCTCCCAGATCACCGCGTCGGCGCCCTCGCCCGGTGCCTCCCGCTCGGCCCGGTCGGCGCTGCGCGAGAGGGTCAGGTCGATCCCCTCGACCGTGATCGAGCCGACGTCGTCGAGGCCGAGCGCGCGCAGCTCGGCGAGCAGCTCGTCCGCCGACTCCCGGGCCACGTCGCACAGGACCACGTCACCGGGCGGATCGAGGGCGGCGCCCGCCAGTACGGCCAGGTGGGTGGTCCCGACCGTCCGCCGGACGAGCGCGACCACCTCGTCGGTGAGGCGGGCCGGGGCGATCATCCGTACGTGCAGCATCCCGGCAGGTTAGCGGCCGGGCCGCCGGTCCGAGGGGCTCAGAGCTTGCGCAGGCTGAGCTTCTGCACCTTGTGGTCGGGGCCCTTGCGCACGACGAGGGTGGCGCGGCCGCGGGTGGGGGCGACGTTCTCCAGCAGGTTGGGCCGGTTGATCGTCCGCCACATGGTCCGCGCGTAGTCCAGCGCCTCCTCCTCGGAGACCTGGGTGTACTTGCGGAAGTAGGAGAAGGGGTTCTGGAAGGCGGTCTCGCGCAGCTTGCGGAAGCGGCCCAGGTACCAGCGCTCGATGTCCTCGGGGCGCGCGTCCACGTACACGCTGAAGTCGAAGTAGTCGGCGAGGGCGACCCGGGTGCGGCCGTCCTTGCCGGGCAGCGCGGGCTGCAGGACGTTGAGGCCCTCGACGATCAGGATGTCGGGGCGGCGCACGACGAGCTGCTCGCCCGGGACGATGTCGTAGATGAGGTGCGAGTAGACCGGGGCCGTGACCTCGTCCTTGCCGGCCTTGATGTCGGCGACGAAACGGGTCAGCGCGCGGCGGTCGTAGGACTCGGGGAAACCCTTGCGGGCGGTCAGGCCGCGGCGCTGGAGCTCCTTCATCGGGTAGAGGAAGCCGTCCGTGGTGACCAGCTCCACGCGCGGGTGCTCGGGCCAGCGGGCGAGCAGCGCCTGGAGCAGGCGGGCCACGGTGGACTTGCCGACGGCCACGGAACCGGCGACCCCTATGACGAAGGGGGTGCCGCGCTGGGCGCCGTGGCCGTTGCCCGCGTCGCCGAGGAAGGTGTTCAGGGTGCCGCGCAGGTTGCTGGTGGCGCCGACGTACAGGTTGAGCAGCCGTGAGAGCGGCAGGTAGACGTCGCGGACCTCGTCCAGGTCGATCACGTCGCCGAGGCCGCGCAGCCGCTCCAGCTCTTCCGCGGTGAGCGGCAGCGGGGTCCGCTCGCGCAGGGCGCTCCACTCGGCCCGGGTGAGGTCGACGTACGGCGATGCGTCGGCCCGGCGGTGCGGGGGGCGGCCCGCCGGGTCCGGAGCGGTGGCGGCCGGGGCGGCGGCGGGGTCCGCGCCCGGGGCCGCGGGGAGGTCCGCTGCGGGGTCCGTGGTGCTTCGTGGCGGCGAAGTGATCACAACGCCATTGTCGGGGGTCCGGGGCCGTTGTGGGTCGTGTGGTCGGTCACGTGGGCGCCGATCTTGGCCGATTGCCGTCGAATCGACCGGTGCTCCAGGGACGGGAGCGACAGGGCGGTGCCGGAGCGGGTCGAGAAGCCCGTCGGAGTCGGTCAGGTCCGGGCGGGTCTCGCCGTGATCACGATTTCCGGCCGCGGCCGGATATTGCAGTACGCCAGTGCGAATTTACTCGTACATTACTCGGGCTGCCTGTCGCAGCGATCATTTGAGTCATAGGGGAGATTCATCGTGCGTTCCACCCTCGTCCGCCGTTCCGTGCTGACCGCTTCGGCCGTCTCGCTCGCGCTGCTCGTCACCGCCTGCGGTTCGGACAAGGCGGCGAAGGACGAGTCGAAGGACGGCGGCGCCACCTCGGCCGCTCCGTCCGCGCCGGCCGCCGACCCGGCTGCCAAGGCGAAGACGGCCGCCGAGCTCAAGGGTCTCCTGGTCACCCAGGCCGACCTGGCGGAGTACAAGCTCAAGGAGGCCGGCGCCACCGAGGTGAGCGAGGCCGTCGCCGCCAACGCCACCACCAAGACCGAGTGCCTGCCGCTCGGCGCCGTCATGTCGGGCTCCACGCCCGGCAAGCCCGCGGCGGGCGCGGCGACCAAGGTCAGCTCCGTGCCGAAGGCCCCGGCCGCCGACGCCTCCCCGGAGGAGAAGCTCAAGGCCATCACGGACGCCCTGAAGGTGACCGTCACGATGGTCGGCCTCGGCTCCTACGACGGCAACGGCGCCCAGGAGGCCTTCGCCGCGGTGAAGGCGGCCGGTACCGCGTGCGCCGCGGGCTACCCGGGTGCCAAGGAGGCCGACACGGGCAAGGTCACGAAGATCGCCCCCGGCGCCGCGGTGACCGGTGGCGACGAGGCGGTCTCCTTCGTCGTCGAGCGCGAACTGGACGGCGACAAGGCGCCCACCCAGCTCGTGGTCGTCCGCAAGGGCAACACCCTCGCGTCCTTCTACGCGATCGCCCCGGCGGGCGAGGCCGCGCAGCCCGTCGCGATCGTCGGCGCGCAGGTCAAGAAGCTCGGCTGAGTCCGACCGCGGTCCCGGCCGCCCGTCGGCCGTACGACGTGGACCCGCCCCGGCGCTTTCGCCGGGGCGGGTTTTTCGTCCGGTTCGGGTCCCGGAATGCGCGCCGGACGCGGCGTAGGGTGCCGCCTATGTGCGGAATCGTGGGTTACGTGGGAGCGCAATCTGCGCTCGATGTGGTCATCGCCGGACTCAAGCGGTTGGAGTACCGGGGGTACGACTCGGCGGGTGTCGCCGTGCTCGCCGACGGGGGCCTCGCCTCCGTCAAGAAGGCCGGCAAGCTGGTCAATCTGGAGAAGGAACTGGTCGGGCACCCGCTGCCGGCCGGTTCCACGGGACTCGGGCACACCCGGTGGGCGACCCACGGCGGGCCCACCGACCTCAACGCCCATCCGCACCTGGACAACGCCGGGCGCGTGGCCGTCGTGCACAACGGCATCATCGAGAACTTCGCCGCGCTGCGGGCCGAACTGACCGAGCGCGGGCACCGGTTGGAGTCCGAGACGGACACCGAGGTCGTCGCCCATCTGCTGGCCGAGCGCTTCGCCGAGGCGGGCGGCGACCTGGCCGAGGCCATGCGGCGCGTGTGCCGGCTGCTGGAGGGCGCGTTCACCCTGGTCGCGGTGCACGCGGACGCCCCGGACGTGGTGGTCGGTGCGCGCCGGAACTCCCCGCTCGTGGTCGGCGTCGGCGAGGGCGAGAACTTCCTCGCCTCGGACGTGGCCGCCTTCATCGCCCACACCCGGTCCGCGATCGAACTGGGGCAGGACCAGGTCGTCGAGCTGCGCCGCGACGGGGTCTCGGTGACCAACTTCGACGGCTCGGCCGCCTCCGTGCGCGCCTACCACGTCGACTGGGACGCCTCGGCCGCGGAGAAGGGCGGCTACGACTACTTCATGCTCAAGGAGATCGCCGAGCAGCCGAAGGCCGTCGCCGACACCCTGCTCGGCCGGATCGACGCGAGCGGCTCGCTCACCCTGGACGAGGTCCGCATCCCCGCCTCCGTCCTGCGCGAGGTCGACAAGGTCGTCATCGTGGCCTGCGGTACGGCGTACCACGCGGGCATGATCGCGAAGCTGGCCATCGAGCACTGGACGCGGATCCCGTGCGAGACGGAGCTGGCGAGCGAGTTCCGCTACCGGGACCCGATCCTCGACCAGCGCACGCTCGTCATCGCCATCTCGCAGTCCGGCGAGACGATGGACACGCTGATGGCGCTGCGCCACGCCCGGGAACAGGGCGCGAAGGTGCTGGCCGTCTGCAACACGAACGGGTCGACGATCCCCCGCGAGTCCGACGCCGTCCTCTACACGCACGCGGGGCCCGAGGTGGCCGTCGCCTCGACCAAGGCGTTCTTGACCCAGCTGGTCGCCTGCTACCTGGTCGCGCTCTACCTCGGCCAGGTGCGCGGCACGAAGTGGGGCGACGAGATCCGGGCGGTGATCCGCGAACTGTCCGACATCGCGGGCGCGGTGGACGCCGTACTGGAGACGATGGAGCCGGTCCGCAAGCTCGCCCGCTCGCTCGCGGACAAGAACACGGTGCTCTTCCTCGGGCGGCACGTCGGCTACCCGGTGGCGCTGGAGGGCGCGCTCAAGCTCAAGGAGCTGGCGTACATGCACGCCGAGGGCTTCGCGGCGGGAGAGCTCAAGCACGGGCCGATCGCGCTGATCGAGGAGGACGTGCCGGTGGTGGTCGTGGTGCCGTCGCCGAAGGGCCGTTCGGTGCTCCACGACAAGATCGTGTCGAACATCCAGGAGATCCGGGCCCGCGGGGCGCGCACGATCGTGATCGCGGAGGAGGGCGACGAGGCGGTGGTCCCGTACGCCGACCACCTGATCCGGATCCCGGCCACGCCGACGCTGCTCCAGCCGCTGGTGGCGACGGTGCCGTTGCAGGTGTTCGCGTGCGAGCTGGCGACGGCGCGGGGCAACGAGGTGGACCAGCCGCGTAATCTCGCCAAGTCCGTGACGGTGGAGTGAGCGAAGCGAGTTCTCAGAAGTGATCATCGGTGTGGGGATCGACGTGGCCGCGATCGACAGGTTCGCGGCGTCGCTGGAGCGTACGCCCAGGCTGGCGCGGCGGCTCTTCCTCGAGGCGGAGTTGAACCTGCCGAGCGGCGAGCGGCGCGGACCCGCCTCGCTCGCCGCCCGGTTCGCCGCGAAGGAGGCCCTGGCCAAGGCGCTCGGCGCGCCCGCCGGGATGCTCTGGACCGATGCCGAGGTGTACGTCGAGCCGACCGGGCAGCCGCGGCTGCGGGTGTCCGGGACGGTGGCGGCGCGGGCGCAGGCGCTCGGCGTGCGCTCCTTGCACGTCTCGCTCAGCCACGACGCGGGAGTGGCCTCGGCCGTCGTGATCGCCGAGGGATGAGCCGGGCGGGCCGGGCGGGCCGGGTGATCGGGGGACCGGGAGATCCGGGGATCGGGCACGCTGGTGCCATGCGTACTGCTTACAGCGTGGAGACCGTACGGGCCGCCGAGCACGAGTTGATGGCGCGGCTGCCCGAAGGGGCCCTGATGCAGCGGGCGGCCGCGGGACTGGCCGCCGTCTGCGCCGGACTGCTCGGGCGGGTGTACGGGGCGCGCGTGGCGCTGCTCGTGGGGACCGGGGACAACGGCGGTGACGCGCTCTACGCGGGCGCGCGCCTGGCGCGCAGGGGCGCGGGGGTGACGGCCGTGCTCCTGGACCCCGAGCGGGCGCACGCGGGCGGACTGGCCGCGCTGCGGGCCGCCGGGGGACGGCAGGCCGAGCGCGTGCCGCAGCGGGTGGACCTGGTCGTGGACGGCCTGCTGGGCATCGGCGGGCGCGGGGGGCTGCGTCCGGCGGCGGCCGCGCTGGTGGCGCAGGTGCCGCCGGGGGCGCGGGTGGTCGCGGTGGACCTGCCGAGCGGGGTGGACGCGGACACCGGAGAGGTCGCGGGGGCGGCCGTACGGGCCGACGTGACCGTGACCTTCGGGGCGTACAAGCCGGGGCTGCTGATCGACCCCGGGGCCGAGCGGGCCGGGGTGGTGCGGTTGGTGGACATCGGGCTGACGCTGCCGGACACGGCCGTGGCGCGGGCCCTCCAGCACGCCGACGTGCGCGCGCTGCTGCCCGTACCCACGGCGGAGAGCGACAAGTACCGGCGCGGGGTCGTGGGCGTCGTCGCCGGGTCGGAGCAGTACCCGGGCGCGGCGGTGCTGTCCGTCGCGGGCGCGCTGCGGGGCGGGGCGGGGGCCGTGCGCTACGTCGGGCCCGCGCGCGCGGCGGAGATGGTGCTGGCGAGGTACCCCGAGACGCTGATCGGGCGCGGCCGGGTGCAGTCCTGGGTGGTGGGGCCGGGGCTCGGGGCGGGGCGCGAGGGCGAGGTCGCGGAGCTGCTGGCGGGCGCGGCGGCGGACGGGGTGGCGGTGCTGGTGGACGCGGACGGCTTGCGGGGGCTGGACCCCGGGGTGCTGCGGGCGCACCCGCGGCCGGTGCTGCTGACCCCGCACGCGGGGGAGGCGGCGGCGCTGCTGGGGGTCGGGCGGGCGCGGGTGGAGGGGGCGCGGTTGGCCTCCGTGAGGGAGTTGGCGGGGCGGTACGGGGTCGCGGTGCTGCTGAAGGGGTCGACGACGTTGGTCGCGGGGGCGGGGGGTGGCGGGCCGGTGCGGGTGAACGCCACCGGGACGCCCTGGTTGGCCACCGCGGGCAGTGGTGACGTGTTGTCGGGGGTGGCGGGGGCGTTGTTGGCGGCGGGGCTGGGGGCGGTGGACGCGGGGTCGGTGGCGGCGTACCTGCACGGGCTGGCGGGGCGGCGGGCGGCCGCTGGTGCGCCTGTGCTCGCGCACGGCGTTGCGGAGGCCCTGCCGGGTGCTTGGCGCGACGCCTGCGCTCCGGCCTGAGGCCGCACCGCCGTTCGGGCGCTCCCGTGTGCGGGTGCGTGGGGCCTCCGGCGGGTCCTCAAACGCCGGACGGGCTGGGTTGGTGCCGGGTCCTCGGTCCAGCCTCGCCGGCGTTCGAAGCGCTCCCGTGTGCGGGTGCGTGGGGCCTCCGGCGGGTCCTCAAACGCCGGACGGGCTGGGGTGGTGCCGGGGGCGTCCTCGGGGGCGGACGTGGTCAAGGTGTGGGCTCCTTGGGTGCTTGAGCGGCGCGCTGGTGGGGTTCTGAGACACTTGCGGCGATGAACGAGACACCGCCGCGCGTACACGCCGAGATCGATCTTGACGCCGTACGGGGGAACGTGCGCGCATTGCGCGACCGGGCACCCCGGGCCCAGCTGATGGCCGTCGTCAAGTCGGACGCCTATGGTCACGGGGCCGTGGCCTGTGCCAGGGCTGCCCAGGAGGCCGGCGCGACCTGGCTCGGCACGGCGACCCCGCAGGAGGCCTTCGCCCTGCGCGACGCGGGCGTCGAGGGCCGGATCATGTGCTGGCTGTGGACCCCCGGCGGGCCGTGGCAGGAGGCCCTCGAGCGCGACGTGGACGTCGCGGTGAGCGGCCTGTGGGCCCTGGAAGAGGTACGCGCGGCCGCCCGCGCCACCGGTCGCACGGCCAGGATCCAGCTCAAGGCCGACACCGGCCTCGGCCGCAACGGCTGCCAGCCCGCCGACTGGGCCGAACTGGTCGGCGCCGCCGTCGCCGCCGAGGCCGAGGGCACCGTCGAGGTCACCGGCCTGTGGTCGCACTTCGCGTGTGCCGACGAGCCCGGCCACCCCTCCATCCAGCTCCAGCTGACCGCCTTCCGCGAGATGGTCGGCTACGCCGAGAAGGAGGGCCTGGACCCCGAGGTCCGGCACATCGCCAACTCCCCGGCCACGCTCACGCTCCCCGAGAGCCACTTCGACCTGGTGCGCTGCGGGCTCGCGGTCTACGGCGTCTCCCCGGCCCCGGAGCTGGGCACCTCCGCCCAGCTCGGACTGCGCCCCGCGATGACGCTCAAGGCGTCCGTCGCGCTGGTCAAGGACGTGCCCGGCGGCCACGGCGTCAGCTATGGCCACCACTACACGACGCCGTGCGACACGCGGCTCGCCCTGATCCCGGCCGGGTACGCCGACGGCATCCCGCGGCACGCCTCGGGCACCGGCCCGGTGCTGGTCGGCGGCGCGGTGCGGACGGTGGCCGGGCGGGTGGCCATGGACCAGTTCGTGGTGGACCTCGGGCCCGGCGCGGACGTGCGCTCCGGCGACGAGGCCGTCATCTTCGGCCCGGGCGACGGGGGCGAGCCGACCGCCGAGGACTGGGCGCGGGCCGCGGGGACGATCGCCTACGAGATCGTCACGCGGATCGGGTCCCGGGTGCCCCGGGTGCATCTCCATGCGTGATCCGATGATCCGTACGGGTGGTTCCTGTGTCAGGCTGAATAGCTGTTTGTCCGGTACGTCTGGGTTTCATGGCTGAGTGAGGTCGGCGTGAGCGAGAACTGGCGAAAGGCGGGCTGGGCGGGCGCCGCGATCGGCGTCGTGGCGGCGGGTGCGGCGGCCGGAGTGGCCGTCGAGCGGCTCACGGTCGGCCGCGGGATCCGGGCGAAGGCGCGCCTCGCGCTGGACGCGTCGGGCCCCTACGGCACCCTGCGCGGCACCGAGGGCACGTGCCGCGCCGAGGACGGCACCCTGCTCCACTACGAGAGCGACGAGCTCCCCGAGGACGGCGCCAAGCGCCGCCGCCTGCGCCGCAAGTCCGCTCCGGCCGCCACCGTCGTCTTCTGCCACGGCTACTGCCTCGCCCAGGACTCCTGGCACTTCCAGCGCGCCGCGCTGCGCGGGGTGGTCCGCGCCGTGTACTGGGACCAGCGCAGCCACGGCCGCTCCGCGCGCGGCCTCGCGCAGGCGGACGGCGAACCGGTCAGCATCGACCAGCTCGGCCGCGACCTCAAGGCCGTCATCGACGCGGCCGCGCCCGAGGGGCCGCTGGTCCTCGTGGGCCACTCCATGGGCGGCATGACGATCATGGCCCTGGCGGCCCAGTATCCCGAGCTGGTGCGCGACCGGGTGGTCGGCGTGGCGCTCGTGGGCACCTCCAGCGGCCGGCTCGCCGAGGTGACGTACGGGCTCCCCTCGGTCGGGGTCAGCGCGGTGCGCCGGGTGCTTCCGGGGGTGCTGCGCGCGCTGTGCTCGCAGGTCGAGCTGGTGGAGAAGGGGCGCCGGGCCACCGCGGACCTCTTCGCGGGCATGATCAAGCGGTACTCGTTCGGCTCGCCGGACGTGGACCCGGACGTGGCGCGCTTCGCCGAGCGGCTGATCGAGGCGACCCCGATCGACGTCGTGGCCGAGTTCTTCCCGGCGATCATGCTGCACGACAAGACGGCCGCCCTCCAGCGCTTCGCGGACCTCCCGGTCACCGTGGTCGCCGGGGACCGCGACATGATCACCCCGCCCGAGCACAGCGCGGCGATCGCCGCCGAGCTGCCGGACGCGGAGCTGGTGGTCCTGGAGGAGACCGGCCACCTGATGATGCTGGAGCGCCCGGAGACCGTCACCGCACTGCTGACCGACCTCCTGGCGCGCACGGGCGCGGTCCCGGCAGCGACTAACGTTGGCGGGCATGGAAGCACCGCTGCAAGCACCGCACGGCCGGGCGGCTGAGACCGCGACCGGCCGGGCCCTGCTCACGATCGATTCCCCCGACGCCATGCGGGACCTGGGCCGCGACCTCGCCGCACTGCTGCGCCCCGGAGACCTCGTCCTGCTGACCGGTGAGCTGGGCGCGGGCAAGACCACGCTGACCCGGGGCCTCGGCGAGGGCCTCGGCGTGCGCGGGGCCGTGACCTCGCCGACCTTCGTGATCGCCCGGGTGCACCCGCCGCTGGGCGACGGCCCGGCGCTGGTCCACGTGGACGCGTACCGGCTCGGCGGCGGGCTGGACGAGATGGAGGACCTGGACCTCGACGTCTCGCTGCCCGAATCCGTGATCGTCGTCGAATGGGGCGACGGCAAGGTGGAGGAGCTCTCCGACGACCGGTTGCACGTGGTGATCGCGCGCGCGGTCGGCCACGAGGAGGTCCTCGACGACGTGCGCCAGGTGTCGGTGTACGGGGTGGGCGCGCGCTGGGCGGACGCCGGGATCGCGGCGCTGGCCGACGGGGGCGCGGACAAGGCCTAGGCGCGGTCCTCGCGGCCCGGTCCGTGCGTCCCTCCGGGGCGTGCGGGCCGGGCCGTTCGCGTGGGGAGGCGTCTGGACGTTCCGACAACGTTGGGACGGGTACCGACAAGGTGTCGGCAAAATGTTGCGCCGATGGCGGGTGGCGTGATGACATGGTACCGAGAGCTGGTTAGGTATACCTAACTTCGACGTAGGTCGAGCGCCCAGGAGGCAGCCATGTCGGCAGCAGAGCGTGTTCCCCGCCCGTCCGGGGCGTCCGCGGGCGCGCCCTCGATGGGTGCGCTGCTCGCGTCCTGTCTCGCCGCCACCGCCGTGTCGACCCCGCCCGCGCGGCCGACGCCGCCCGCCCGCCCGGCCGCGTCCGCGCCCGTACGCATGCAGGCCGCTCCGGAGTCCGAAGCGGCCTGAGTCGTCGTGCGCCGTGCCTGTCGTGTTCACCCGTTCGGGTCAATCCGGCGGTCGTCCCGCAGGAGCCGCGCGCGCCGTCACGCGACGACGTTGACCCGCGTGCCGATCGTGGCGAAGTTCCACATCGCGTCGCCGTCGGCCCGCGTCATGCGGATGCCGCCGGTCTTCTTCGACGGGTCCGGCTCCGGCGTCGCGCCGTCCTTGCGGGCGCTGAAACCGATCACGACCCCGTCGGTGGTCGCGAACCGCACGATGTGTTCGACCGCCGCGCCGTCGGACCCGGTGACCGCGCCCTGGCGCGTGTCGACCGAGTAGCTGCCGGTCTTGGGGTGCACCGTGCTCGGCATCACCGAGAAGGTCTTCGTCTCCACGCCGTCCCCGCCCACCAGCCAGACCCGCTTCTGGGACACGGAGTAGACGACGCGCACGCCCTTGCCCGAATCGGCCGGAACCGGCCCCGGCTTGCCCGGCGCGTCGGGTGCGGTGGACTGGCTCGGCGCGGTGGAGGGGGTCGGCTGCTGGGCGGCCGCCGCGGGGCGGGCCGGAGCGCTCGCCGACGCCTGGTAGCCGAGGAAACCGACCGTGGCCAGTGCCGCGGCGGTGAGCCCGGCCACGATTCCCGAGCTGCTGCGTGCCACCTTGCTCCACCTCTCCGCTGCCTTCGGGTCCCCCGGTCTCCCGAGGGCCCCCGCGGTGATCCACCGCTCGGTGGTTCCCGCTGGTACACCCGCGCTGACGGTAGCAGCCGGGGTGCCGCTCGACCGGCCGCAAGGGGCCCGGGCCGCGGAGTCGTAGGCTGTTCGCGTGCTCTTGCTCGCTGTAGATACCGCCACGCCCGCCGTCACCGTCGCCCTGCACGACGGTGAGTCCGTCGTCGCCGAGGCCCACCAGGTCGACGCCCGCCGCCACGGGGAGCTGCTGCTGCCCTCCGTGGACAAGGTCCTGGCCGAAGCCGGACGCACGCTCGACGCCGTCACCGGCATCGTCGTGGGCGTGGGCCCCGGCCCGTACACCGGACTGCGCGTCGGCCTCGTCACCGCCTCCACCTTCGCCTCCGTCCTCGGCGTGCCCGTGCACGGCCTGTGCACCCTGGACGGGCTGGCCTACGCCGCCCGGGACGCCGGGATCGAGGGCCCCTTCGCGGTGGCCACCGACGCCCGCCGCAAGGAGGTGTACTGGGCCCGCTACGAGGACCCGCGCACCCGGGTCACCGAGCCCGCCGTGGACCGCCCGGCCGACATCGCCGAGCAGCTCGCCGTGCTGCCCGTGGTGGGCGCGGGCGCGCTGCTCTACCCCGAGCACTTCCCGGACGCGCGCGGCCCCGAGCACCAGTCGGCCGGCGCCCTGGCCGCCCTGGCCGCGGAGCGGCTCGCGGCGGGGGCGGAGTTCCTCCCGCCGACCCCGCTGTACCTGCGCCGCCCCGACGCCCAGGTGCCCAAGAACTACAAGGTGGTCACGCCCCAGTGACGGCCCCGACCGCGCCGCCCGCCCCGGCCGTCCTGCTGCGCGAGATGCGCTGGTGGGACATCGGGTCCGTGCTGGAGCTGGAGCACGAGCTCTTCCCCGACGACGCCTGGTCCGCGGGGATGTTCTGGTCCGAGCTGGCGCACGCCCGCGGGCCGCTGGCCACCCGCCGCTACGTGGTCGCCGAGGAGGCGGACGGCGGCCGCCTGGTCGGCTACGCCGGGCTCGCCGCCGTCGGCGACCTGGGCGACGTACAGACCATCGCGGCGGCCCGCGATCAGTGGGGGACCGGGCTCGGCGCCCGGCTGCTCACCGATCTGCTCGCCGCCGCCACCGCCTTCGAATGCGCCGAAGTGCTGCTGGAGGTGCGGGTGGACAACACCCGCGCCCAGCGGCTCTACGAGCGCTTCGGCTTCGAGCCGATCGGCTTCCGGCGCGGCTACTACCAGCCCGGCAACATCGACGCGCTCGTGATGCGACTCTCCGATCCCGCACGCTCCGTCCCCGCGGACGGACCAGTTCAAGGTGAATCCCATGGCTGACGAACCGCTCGTCCTCGGCATCGAGACGTCCTGCGACGAAACCGGCGTCGGCGTGGTGCGCGGCACCACGCTCCTCGCCGACGCGATCGCCTCCAGCGTGGACGAGCACGCGCGCTTCGGCGGGGTCGTGCCCGAGGTGGCCTCGCGCGCACACCTGGAAGCGATGGTCCCGACCATCGAGCGCGCCCTCAAGGAGGCCGGGGTCAGCGCCCGCGACCTCGACGGCATCGCCGTGACCGCGGGCCCCGGTCTGGCCGGGGCGCTGCTGGTCGGCGTATCGGCGGCGAAGGCCTACGCCTACGCGCTCGGCAAGCCGCTCTACGGCGTGAACCACCTGGCCTCCCACATCTGCGTGGACCAGCTGGAGCACGGGCCGCTGCCGGAGCCCACGATGGCCCTGCTGGTCTCCGGCGGGCACTCCTCGCTGCTGCTGGCCCCGGACATCACCAGCGACGTACGGCCGCTGGGCCAGACCATCGACGACGCGGCGGGCGAGGCCTTCGACAAGATCGCGCGGGTGCTCCAGCTGGGCTTCCCGGGCGGCCCGGTCATCGACCGGCTCGCGCGCGAGGGCGACCCGAAGGCGATCAACTTCCCGCGCGGGCTGACGGGGCCGCGCGACGCGGCGTACGACTTCTCCTTCTCCGGGCTCAAGACCGCCGTGGCGCGCTGGATCGAGGCGAAGCGCAAGGCGGGGGAGGACGTGCCGGTGCGCGACGTGGCCGCGTCCTTCCAGGAGGCCGTGGTGGACGTGCTGACGCGCAAGGCGATCCGCGCCTGCAAGGACGAGGGCGTCGACCACCTGATGATCGGCGGCGGCGTGGCGGCCAACTCGCGGCTGCGCTCGCTGGCGCAGGAGCGCTGCGACGACGCCGGGATCGTGCTGCGGGTGCCGCGGCCGAAGCTGTGCACGGACAACGGCGCGATGGTGGCGGCGCTGGGCGCGGAAATGGTCAAGCGGAACCGGCCGGCCTCGGACTGGGACCTCTCGGCGGACTCCTCGCTGCCGGTGACCGACCCGCACGTGCCCGGTACGTCGCACGAGCACGGTGACGGGGACGGGCACGGCCACGCACACGCGCACGGGCACACCCACGACCACGATCACGTGCACGAGCTGAGCAAGGACAACCTGTACTCATGAGCACCACCGTGGCCGTGATGTGGGAGGCCCGGGCCGCCGACGGCCGGGGCAACGAGCTGCTGGAATGGGCCCGTTCGCAGGTGCTGGCCCGCGAACCGGTGCGCCGCGAGGTGTTCCGGGCGCCGCAGGACCGGGTCCTGGTCATCACCTGGTGGGAGGCGGGCACCGGTGCGGGCGACGGCGCGGACGCGCTGCCCGAACTGCCCGAACCGGCCGCCGACCTGATCGCGCGGCCGGTCCACCGGTGGCGCTTCGAGTCCGTGGAGCGGACCGGCGGCTGACCGGTGGCCGGACCGCACCCGGCCCCGGCCCGGACCGCTCCGCGGTGCCGCTATCGTCATGCGCATGCCCCGCAGTGACCTGCCGCCACCACCACCGCCCGCGCACCTGCGCGCGTGGCTGGACCCCCACGCCGTCCGGGCCGACCGGGCCCGCTACCTGGGGGAGTTGGAGCGGCTGAGCCTGGGCACGGGGCGGCTGCTGCTGCTCTGGGCGGTCAGCGCCGTCTTCGCCCTCGGCTGGTCCTTCGTGGGCATGGCGCTGATGGCCTTCGAAGAGGGCGGTCTGACCGAGCAGTTCGTCGGCGTCGTCTTCCTGGTCCTGGGCGCGGGGGTCCTCGTACCGGCCGGCTTCTGGTTCGTGTGGGGCGCCAAGCGGGACCGCCGGGTGCGCCAACTGCTCTGCGCGTGGGCCGCGTCGGATCGCGATCCGGTCCATGACGCCCGCCTGCGGATGCCCGGGCGGAGCCTGGCGTGGCTGCTGTCCTCGCTGGCCCTGTGCGCGCTCGGGCTGTGGGTGACCTTCGGGAGCGCGAGCGCCGCCCGGCCCGGCTCGGACACCTACGGCGAGGTGGCCTCCCTGATGGGCCTCGGGATGATCCTGTGGATCACCGGGCTGTTGGGTGCGGGCAAGGCGGCCGCGCACTACCGGTGGGCCCTGCGGGCCTTCCCGCTCGCGCACCCGCCGACCGCGCCGCCCGCGCAGGGCCCGCCCGGGAGCGCCGCCGACGTCACCCCTGCCGCGTCGGTACCGGGGCAGGAGCGCCGATCAGCATCGAAGGAGCGCCCGCCACTCGGGTCAGGATGACCGTCGCGGAGTTCGGCCCCTGCGGCTTGACCTTGCGGCGCAGCTCTTCCGGTTCGATCGCGGAGCCGCGCTTCTTGACGGTCAGGACGCCCACCCCGCGCTCGCGCAGCAGGGCCTTGAGCTTCTTGAGGCCGAAGGGCAGCACGTCGGTGATCTCGTAGGCGGTGGCGTACGGCGTCGCGCGCAGCTCGTCGGCGGTGATGTAGGCGATGGTCGGGTCGATCAACCGCCCGCCGAGCTGCTCGGCGACCTCGGCGACCAGGTGGGCCCGGATGACCGCGCCGTCCGGTTCGTAGAGGTAGCGGCCCACCGGTCCGGCCTCCGGGTCGGGCAGCGGGTCCTCGGTGCGCAGCGTGCGCGGTCCCGGGAGCAGGGTCGCGCGGATGGCGCCGGGCGAGGTCCCGAACCAGAGCACGGCCTCCTTCACGTCCCCCGCGTCGGAGATCCACTCGGCCTCGGCCTCGGCCGGGACGGCCTCGTGCGGGATCCCGGGGGCGATCTTGATGGCGGCGAACTTCGCCGCGCGGGCGGTCTCGACGGCCCAGGACAGCGGCGGCGAGTACCCCTCGGGGTCGAAGATCCGCCCGCGTCCGCCGCGCCGGGCCGGGTCGAGGAAGACGGCGTCGTAGCCGGCGGTGTCGACCTCGGTGACATCGGCCTCCACGACCTCGATCAGGTCGGCCAGCCCCAGCGCCCGCGCGTTCGCGCGGGCGACGGCGACGGTCAGCGGGTCCCGGTCCACGGCGAGCACCCGGATCCCGGCGCGGGCCAGCGCCAGCGCGTCCCCGCCGATGCCGCAGCACAGGTCGGCGACCGACCGTACGCCGAGCGCGGCGATCCGCTCGGCGCGGTACGTCGCCACGGCCGCCCGGGTGGCCATCTCGCCGCCGCCGGGCGTGAAGTACATCCGGTACGCGTCCTCGGCCCCGAACTTCACCACCGCGCGCTGGCGCAGCCGGGCCTGTCCGAGGGCGGCGGAGACCAGCTCGGCGGGGTGTTCGCGGCGCAGCCGGGTGGCCACGGCCAGCTCCTGGGCCGGGTCGTAGTCGCGCAGCGAGTCGAGCAGGGCGCGGCCCTCGGGGGCGAGCAGGGCGGCGAAGTCTTCGGGGTTCACCGCTTCATTGTCGGACAGTTTGGGCCACTCGATGGATCGTCCGCCGCCGGTCGCGGTGTCGTCGCGGGAGCGCGGGGGTCGGGTGTCAGGATGCGCAGCTATGCAGCTAGTAGGAAAAAACGGAAATAACGCGCGTATGGGTCACCGAGTCGCGGGCACGCGCGGCCGGTACGGGGTGGCGCTGGCCGCGCTGCTGGTCGCCGCCCTCGGGACGGCCTGCGGCTCGACCGGGTCCGCCCCCGCGGTGAAGGACAAGAAGGCGGAGACCGGCCGCAGCGGCGCCCAGGGCGGCCCCGCGGTCAGCGCCCAGCAGCTCCAGCAGGCACGGGTGCTCGCCGCCAAGAAGTGGGGGCTGGCCCAGGCGCCGCTCGCCGCGCCCGCGGCGCCGAAGACCAAGCCGGAGATCACCTTCCGCAAGGGCTTCGAGGTGGAGGACGGCGACGAGCTCCCGCCGGTCTTCACGACCGTGCCCACCGAGGACAAGGTCGTCTTCCTGACGATCGACGACGGGGCCGAGAAGGACCCCGAGTTCCTCAAGATGATGCAGGAACTGAAGCTCCCGTACACGGCGTTCCTCAGCGACTACCTGGTGCGCGACAACTACGCGTACTTCAAGCAGATGCAGTCCGAGGGCGTCTCCCTCAACAACCACACGCTCAACCACCGCTACCTGCCCGGCCTCTCCTACGAGAAGCAGCGCCAGGAGATCTGCGGCATGCAGGACACCATCCAGAAGGAGTTCGGCAAGCGCCCGACGCTCTTCCGCCCGCCGTACGGCAACTACAACCAGGACACGCTGCGCGCGGCCAAGTCGTGCGGAGTGAAGGCCGTTCCGATCTGGAACGCGGAGGCGTTCACGGACAGAATGGACTACCGGGAAGAGGACAAGGACCTGCACCCCGGCGACATCATCCTCACGCACTTCCGGGGGCGGGAGGACTGGAAGGGCACGATGCCTGACATGATCCGCCAGGTGATGAAGACCGTCACGGCGAAGGGATACGCCGTGGCCCGCTTGGAGGATTACTTGTGAGCATCGCGCGCCGGTTGACGGCCGGAACGCTGGCGGCCGGCGCGCTCGCGCTGTCCCTGTCGGGGTGCGGGAACAGCGTGGACCCCATCGAGCGGCTCGGCCGCAAGACGGCGCAGGCGTCGCAGGGAACCGCGACGGACGGCACGGGCCCGGGAGGCGGCAGCGGCAAGCCGTCTCCCGCGCCCTCCGCGAGCGCCTCCGCGAACGACGCCCACAAGCGCTGGGGCCTCGCCAAGCCGCTGGAATTCGCGGCGAAGCCCGCGCAGAAGCCGCAGATCCCGAAGGCCGCGCCGGGCAAGATACCCGTGGTGAACCGCATACCCGTGCCCGCCGGGGAGAAGACCGTCTTCCTGACCTTCGACGACGGCGCGGAGAAGAACCCCGAGTTCCTGAAGATGGCGGCCGACCTCAAGCTGCCGATCAGCATGTTCCTGACGGACAACATCGCCTCGTCGGACTACGGGCACTTCCAGTCGCTCCGCGACAACGGCTCGCGCAGCACGATAAACAACCACACGCTGACCCACCCGAACCTGCGCACGCTGTCCTTCGCGGCGCAGAAGAAGGAGATATGCGGCCAGCAGGAACGCCTGGAGAAGCGCTTCGGCGCCAAGCCGCCCCTCTTCCGCCCGCCGTACGGCAACTACAACGACGACACCCTGCGCGCCGCCTCCGAGTGCGGGATCTCGTACGTGGTCCTGTGGCAGGCGTCGATGCAGATCAACAACTTCCAGTACGCCGAGGGCGACGCCCTCAAGCCCGGTGACATCGTCCTGGCCCACTTCCGCGGCCCGGCCGAGCTGAAGGGCGCGACGGAGATCGAGATGACGACCCGGATGCTCCAGCGCATACAGGAGCAGGGCTACAAGATCGGGCGCCTGGAGGACTACCTCTGATCCCCGCCCCCGCGCCGCGGCCGGCGGCCGAAAAGGGCGGGCGGGCGCGGGCGGGCGCTGGTTAGGGTGCGTTCATGAGCGGACCCGTACCCGAAACGCAGCAGATCACGGCCTTCATGTCCGGCTTCGCCCGCAGGCAGGCGGAGCGCACGGTCGACCTGGTCGGCGGCTTCGCGGCGCTCGACGACACCTTCCACCACTCCCGGGCCGACAACCAGGTCGTCATCGACGACCCCGCCGCCCTGGACCCCGAGACGCTCCCCGCCCTCGCCGACGGGGCGCTCGGGCACCTGCCCTTCCGGCTGGTCAGCGTCCTGGACGAGACGTTCGGAGCCGCCGCGGCCCCGTCCATGGTCCGGGCCGGCTACACGCACCTGAGTCTGGTCGTCCTGCGGCACACCGGACCGGTACCGGCCCCCGGCGCCGGGATCCCCGCCGCCGGTGAGGTGGACCTGGCCGCCTTCCGCGAGCCGCTCGCCCGCCGCTGGCGCGGATTCCTCCCCGAGGCCGACGCGGCGGAGCTGGACCAGCTCGTGGCCCGCCGCCGCGCCAGGCTGCGGGGCGCCGCCGACGTGCGCTTCCTGGGCGCCCGTACCGCCGAGGGGGACGTCGCCGCCTGGTGCGACCTCTACCTCGACCCGGCCTCGGGCACCGCGCAGATCGAGGACCTGATGACCGACGGGGCGCTGCTGGGCCGCGGCCACGGCGACGCCGTCCTCGGCGCGGCCCTGCGCGCGGCCGCCGACGCCGGCTGCGGCACGCGCTTCCTCACCGCCGACGAGGCCGACTGGCCCCGGCACTGGTACGCGCGCCGGGGCTTCGTCCCGGTGGGCCGGGTGCACGTCTTCGACCGCGGCTGAACCGCGGCCTGGGCCGACGGAGCAGCGCTACGCCGCCAGCGTGGCCGGGGGCTCCGACATCGGTCGGGAGTCCGCCTCCCGCTGCCGCTCCGCGCTGTCGCTGATCCGGATCAGCAACCCGATCATGATCCAGTTGGCCAGGAGCGACGAGCCGCCGCTCGCCAGGAACGGCAGCGCCTTTCCACTGAGCGGGATCAGCCCGGTCACCCCGCCCGCGACCACGAAGACCTGGAGCGCCAGCGCCGACGCCAGGCCGACCGACAGCAGCTTGCCGAAGGGGTCGCGGGCGCCGAGCGCCATCCGCAGTCCCCGCTGGACCAGCAGCGCGTAGATGATCAGCACCGCCATCACCCCGGCCAGGCCCAGCTCCTCGCCGACCGTGGTCAGGATGAAGTCGCTGCGTCCCGCGAAGCCGAGCAGCTCGGGGTGGCCCATGCCGAGGCCGGTGCCCGAGACCCCGCCGGTGCCGAAGCTGAACAGCGCCTGCGCCGACTGGTCGGAGGTGATGCCCGCCGGGCGCGGGGTCTGGTAGTACGACAGCGGGTCCAGCCAGGCGGCGACGCGGCCCTTCACGTGCGGCTGGGTCGAGCCCACGACGAAGGCGCCGAGGGCGGCCATGAGACCGCCGCAGATGATCCAGCTGGTCCGCTCGGTGGCGACGTAGAGCATCACCACGAAGACGCCGAAGAAGATCAGCGAGGTGCCGAGGTCGCGCTCGAAGACGAGCACCAGCAGCGAGACGAGCCACACGGTGATGATCGGGCCGAGCTGGCGCATCGGCGGCAGCCGCATGCCCAGGAACTTGCGCCCGGCCAGGGCCAGCGCGTCGCGGTGCAGCACCAGGTAGCCCGCGAAGAACACCGCGATCATGATCTTCACGAACTCGCCGGGCTGGAGCGACATCCCGAAGAGGATGATCCAGCGCTTCGCGCCGTACTTGTCCGCGCCGAAGAAGGCGGGCGCGATCAGGAGCACCAGCGAGACGACCATCGTGATGTAGATGAAGCGCTGGAGCAGCCGGTGGTCGCGCAGCAGCGCCACCACGCCCAGGCAGGCCGCCACGCCGATCACCGCCCAGATCAGCTGCCCCTGCGCGACCGCCGGGGCGTTGTACCGCTCGATGTACGACTGGTCCAGCCGGTGCAGCAGCACCAGCCCCAGCCCGGTGAGCAGCATCGCCAGCGGCAGGATCAGCGGATCGGCGTAGGCGGCGAACCGGCGCACGCCGAGGTGCCCCACCAGCGCGAGCAGCGTCATGCTGACCGCGAAGCCGGTGAGGTTGGCGGGCAGCTGGTCGTTCATGGCCAGGCTCGCGCTCACGTGTCCGAAGACGGTGATGGCGACGACCAGGACCAGCAGCAGGGCTTCCGTACGACGGCGGGCGCCCGCCGTCGTGCTCCGGTTCAGTCCACGCACGGGATGCCGCCGCCGTCGATGGCGGGCTTCCTCTCGTCCGCGGTCGGCGGGGGCGCGACCGGCGGGGTCGAACCGGCGGCTCCGGCACCCGGTGACGGGGCAGCGCCACCCGGTGCACTCGGGCTCGCGGTCGCCCTGGGCCCTATCTGCTCGGCAATGAGGCGCTTTATCTTCATATCGTCTACGACGTTGATGTCGGTCCCATGGTTGCTTCCGAACCGCTCGATGGGCAGTGTCGTGAATTCCACATTGCCACCGGAGAGGTTCTTCGCCTGCTTGACGAAGGACATCAGGTCCCATCCCTCGTCCGTCACCACGTCCTGCTTGGCCGTGTTGATCAGCTTGAGCAGTTTCACCGGATCCGTAAAGGTCCCCGCGTCGTTCAGTTTCTTCGTCGCCCCGGCGAGGAAGGCCTGCTGGCGCCGCGTCCGGTCCAGGTCGCCCCCGTCCAGACCCATCCGCTGGCGCACGAAGGCCAGGGACTGCTGCCCGTTCAGGGTCTGCCGCCCGGCCGGGAAGTCCGCGCCGGAGTTCTTGTCCTTGACCGCCTTGTTCAGGCACACCGGTACGCCGCCCAGCGCGTCCGCCACGTGGTAGAAACCGGCCAGGTTCAGCTCGGCGAAGTGGTCGATCGGCACGCCCAGGAAGGCCCGCACCGTGTCGAGCGAGGCCTTGCGCCCCGCCTCGCGCCCCTCGCGCTCCAGCTCCCGGCCGTCCTTGACCCCCTGGCCGGACAGCTGCTCCTCGCGCTTCGCCTTCGCCCGCCCGTAGGCCTCCTTGATCTTCTGCTTGCCCGTGTCCCCGGGCACCCCGTGCATCGTCACGAAGTCGTCGCGCGGGATGGAGAAGGCCTTCGCCCTGCCGCCGTCGGCGGGCACGTGCAGCAGGATCAGGGTGTTGGTGTTGTAGCCGCCGATGTCGGAACTCCCGGCGTGCAGCTTGTCGAGGACCGAGTCCGGCAGCGGCTCGCCGTTCTGGTCCCGACGGCTGTCCAACCCCATCAACAGGATGTTCAGGTCCCCGGCCTGCGACTTCTCGGCGCCCTCCAAGGCCTTGGAGCTGCCGATGCTGCCCGCCAGGTCGTCGTAGAGGTACCAGCCCGTGGCCCCCGCCAGCACGGCCAGCGCGCAGCCGGTGACCAGCAGCGCGCGCCCGATCCGCCGGTGCGGCCCGCGTGCCCCCCGGGTGCCCTGACCCGTCTTCCTGCGATGCGCACTCATGCCATCCGATGCTGGGGGCCGGTCGCTGAAGGAAACCTGAGGTTCCTGAAGACCCTTTCAGGACCCGGCCGGCAGCCGCAGCACCAGGCGCGCCCCGCCGCCGTCCGCCGGGGCCACCGCGCTCACCTCGCCGCCGTGCGAGCGGGCGATCTCCCGGGCGATGGCCAGGCCCAGCCCGGTGCCGCCGCTGGCCCGGCCCCGGTCCGGATCCAGCCGCACGAACCGCTCGAAGACCCGGTCCCGGTCCGCCTCCGGGATCCCCGGACCGTCGTCGGTGACCTCCAGCACCTTCCAGCCACCGCGCGCGTACGCCCGTACGACCACCTCGCCACGGGCGTGCCGCAGCGCGTTGTCCACCAGGTTGGCCAGCGCCCGCTCCAGCCGCGCCGGATCCCCGACCGCCGGTACGGGCGCCCCCGCCACCACCCGCAGCCGCACCCGCGGCGCGCGCCGCCGGGCCGCGTCCTCCGCGGCCAGCAGCGCCAGGTCCACCGGCTCGGTGCGCGGCGCCGGCCGCCCGTCGAGCCGGGCCAGCAGCAGCAGGTCGGCCGCGATCCGCTGGAGCCGCTCGGTGTCGGCCAGGGCGGCCGCGACCGACTCCCGGTCGGGCTCCTCCAGCGCCACCTCCAGCCGGGACCGCACGGCGGCCAGCGGATTGCGCAGCTCGTGCGAGGCGTCGGCGGTGAACTGGCGCTGGCGCGCGTCCGAGCGCTCCAGCCGGTCCAGGGTGTCGTTCACGGTCCGGGCGAGGCGCGCGATCTCGTCCGCCCCGCCCGGGTCGGGCACCCGCCGGTCCAGCTCGCTCGCGGTCACCGAGGCCAGCGCGTCGCCGATCGCGGTGACCGGGCGCAGCGCCAGCCCCGCGACCCACCAGGCGAGCGCGGCCGCGAAGGCGATCAGCGGGGGCGCGCCGCCCAGCATCCCGTAGGCGACGGAACGGGTGGCGCCGTCCACGTCCCCGAGGACGGTCATCGCGTAGACGTAGTGCGGCGCCCCGGCGGCTCCGGGCGGCCCGGGGGAGCGGACCACGACCACCGCGCGCCGCTCCCCGCTCCCGGGGGCGGGCGGCGGCAGGACGGCCGCGCGCGAATCCGCCCCGGCGGCCGGCCGCAGCCCCGCCAGCTCGGCGGGCAGCCGCCCCGGATCCCCGCTGGCGGCGGTCACCGCGCCCGCGGAGTCCAGGACGAGCACCAGGTCCACTCCGCTCTCGGGGGCCGGCAGCCGCCCCGCGGGCAGGGTCCGGGTGTCGAGCTGGGCCGCCACCTTGCGGGCGGCCAGTTCGGTGCGGCCGTTGGTGTTGTCCAGCAGGTTGGCCCGCAGCAGGGCGTAGAGCCAGATCCCGCCGACGGCCAGGACGGCCGCCATCGCGAGCGCGGCGGCGAGGGCCGCGCGGGCCCGGACGCTGCTAACCACCGTCGGGGGCCATCCGGTAGCCGGTGCCGTGGACGGTGCGGATGGAGCGGCGCCCGAAGGGGGCGTCGATCTTCTTGCGCAGCGAGGAGACGTACACCTCGACGATGTTCGGGTCGATGCCCGCGGAGCCGCCGGGGGAGCGCCAGACCTCGTCGAGGATCTCCTGCTTGGCCACGGCCCGTCCCGGGTTCTCCATCAGGCAGGCCAGCACGCCCAGCTCGCGGGCGGTCAGCTCGATGTCCCGGGTGCCCCGGCGGCAGCGGCGGGCCTCGGGGTCGAGGAAGAGGTCGCCGGCCTGGAGGGTGGGGGAGCGCCCGGGCGCCCCGGCCCGCCGGGCCAGCGCCCGGACGCGGGCGCCCAGGACGACGAAGGAGAACGGCTTGGTCAGGTAGTCGTCGGCGCCGGAGTCCAGGCCCTCGGCCTCGTCGTACTCGCCGTCCTTGGCGGTGAGCATCAGCACCGGGGTCGCGTCGCCGTGGGCGCGCATCCGCGTGCAGATCTCGTACCCGCTGAGCCCGGGCAGCATCAGGTCCAGCAGGACCACGTCGTAGGGGCCGCCGCTGAGCGCCAGCTCCAGGCCGCGGTGGCCGTCGTGCGCGACCTCGACCCAGTGGCCCTCGGCGGACAGGCCGCGCCGCAGGGACTCGGCCAGTCCCTCTTCGTCTTCGACCACGAGAATGCGCACGTCCCAAGCGTCACACACCGGGCGGGGACAACACCGGACGCGAGAAATTGGCACTCCGCTTGACCGAGTGCTAATCGCCGGAATAGTCTCGGGCCTGGCACTCGCCACTGGTGAGTGCCAACACAGCGACAGGCAGGTCCGGCACCCGCGACGACGGAACCACCTGGTCGCCACCCCAAAAACAGTTAACCCCGTGAGATCTCCGAAGGGGGAGACCGGATCGTGACGACCACCAGCTCCAAGGTTGCCATCAAGCCGCTTGAGGACCGCATCGTGGTCCAGCCGCTCGACGCCGAGCAGACCACGGCTTCCGGCCTGGTCATCCCGGACACCGCGAAGGAGAAGCCCCAGGAGGGCGTCGTCCTCGCCGTGGGTCCGGGTCGCTTCGAGGACGGCCAGCGTCTTCCGCTGGACGTCACCGTCGGCGACGTCGTCCTGTACAGCAAGTACGGCGGCACCGAAGTGAAGTACAACGGCGAGGAGTACCTCGTCCTCTCGGCCCGCGACGTGCTCGCGATCGTCGAGAAGTAAGTCACTTCTCCAGTTTTGCTTTGAGCTACGCCCCTGGTCACCCCTGCTGATGCCGGGCGGCGAGGGGCGTAGTTCGTTCAAGGCGGTCGCGGTGAGCGGCCGGGGATCGCAACGAGAGGGCTGAACCGCTCCCATGCCGAAGATTCTTAAGTTTGACGAGGACGCCCGTCGCGCTCTGGAGCGCGGCGTCAACAAGCTTGCCGACACGGTCAAGGTGACGATCGGCCCCAAGGGCCGCAACGTCGTCATCGACAAGAAGTTCGGCGCTCCCACCATCACCAACGACGGTGTCACCATCGCGCGCGAGGTCGAGCTCGACGACCCGTACGAGAACCTCGGTGCCCAGCTCGTGAAGGAGGTGGCGACCAAGACCAACGACATCGCGGGTGACGGCACCACCACCGCCACCGTGCTGGCCCAGGCGCTGGTCCGCGAGGGTCTGCGCAACGTCGCCGCCGGCGCCTCCCCGGCCGCCCTGAAGAAGGGCATCGACGCGGCGGTCAAGGCCGTCTCCGCGGACCTGCTGGAGACCGCCCGCCCGATCGAGGACAAGTCCGACATCGCCGCCGTGGCCGCGCTCTCCGCGCAGGACACCCAGGTCGGCGAGCTCATCGCCGAGGCGATGGACAAGGTCGGCAAGGACGGTGTCATCACCGTCGAGGAGTCCAACACCTTCGGCCTGGAGCTGGAGTTCACCGAGGGCATGGCCTTCGACAAGGGCTACCTCTCCCCGTACATGGTGTCCGACCAGGAGCGTATGGAGGCCGTCCTCGAGGACCCCTACATCCTGATCAACCAGGGCAAGATCTCGTCCATCCAGGACCTGCTGCCGCTGCTGGAGAAGGTCATCCAGGCGGGCGCCTCCAAGCCGCTGCTGATCATCGCCGAGGACGTCGAGGGCGAGGCGCTCTCCACCCTCGTCGTCAACAAGATCCGTGGCACCTTCAACGCCGTGGCCGTCAAGGCCCCCGGCTTCGGTGACCGCCGCAAGGCGATGCTCCAGGACATGGCCGCCCTCACCGGCGCCACCGTCATCGCCGAAGAGGTCGGCCTCAAGCTCGACCAGGCCGGTCTGGACGTCCTCGGTACCGCGCGCCGCGTGACCATCTCCAAGGACGACACGGTCATCGTCGACGGTGGCGGCAGCAGCGACGACGTGCTCGGTCGCGTCAACCAGATCAAGGCCGAGATCGAGTCCACGGACTCGGACTGGGACCGCGAGAAGCTGCAGGAGCGCCTGGCGAAGCTCGCCGGTGGCGTCTGCGTCATCAAGGTCGGCGCCGCCACCGAGGTGGAGCTCAAGGAGAAGAAGCACCGTCTCGAGGACGCCATCTCGGCGACCCGCGCCGCGGTCGAGGAGGGCATCGTCTCCGGCGGTGGCTCCGCGCTCGTCCACGCCGTCAAGGTCCTGGAGGGCAACCTCGGCCTGACCGGCGACGAGGCCACCGGTGTCTCGGTCGTCCGTCGCGCCGCCGTCGAGCCGCTGCGCTGGATCGCGGAGAACGCGGGCCTCGAGGGCTACGTCATCACCTCGAAGGTCGCCGAGCTCGACAAGGGCCAGGGCTTCAACGCCGCCACCGGCGAGTACGGCGACCTGGTCAAGGCCGGCGTCATCGACCCGGTCAAGGTCACGCGCTCCGCCCTGGAGAACGCCGCCTCCATCGCCTCCCTGCTGCTCACGACCGAGACCCTGGTCGTCGAGAAGCCGGCTGACGAAGAGGCCGACGCCGGTCACGGCGGCCACGGCCACAGCCACTGACCCGGTCGTAGCGCGCCGGCCCGCCGGCGCGCCCGCCCACGGGCACATGGGAAAGCCCCGTTCCTCCGGAACGGGGCTTTCTCCGTCTCACATGCCCAGCTGGCGCATCAGTCCCGGTGCGTCGTAGTACCACCAGTCCTCCGCGATCTGGCCGTTCTCCATCCGGATCGTCGTACAACCCGACATCGTGACTTCCTTGCCGGTCGGTGCGACCCCCATGAACTCGCCGCGGTGGGTGCCGCGCCAGTCCCACAGGGTGGTGACGCAGTCGCCCTCGGCGATCTGGCGCGTCCTGTCGAAGGTGAAGTCGAAGGCGTCGCGCCACATGCCGATCGTGCGCCGCATGCCGTCCCGGCCGTTGCCCAGTCCCTCGGTGTCCATCATGTCGTGGCTGATGTAACCGACCGCCACGCACTCGTCGATGACGTCGAAGTCGCCCTTGACGGCGACGTCCTCGAAGATCCGGTTCGCGACGAGCTTGTTGAGGTACTCGTCGCGCACCACGTCGAGGTTCATGAACTTGGGCATGCCGTCGCAGAGGGCCACCATCTCCTGGAACATCCGGTCCGTCTCCGGGAGTTGAGAGTTCCTCATGGCCTCCTCGTAGGAGGGGAATTCGACCAGGTCCACGTAGTGGGTGCCCGAGTCGCGGTCCCTGCCGATCAGGGTGTGGGTGACCGTGCGCCTGCCGGCGGTCTGTTCCGCGTAGCGGTCGATGAGGGCGTTCATCTCGTCGAACCGCTTGGTCTCGTAATCGATTACCTGTACGAATGTCATCGCGTCGCCTCCCAGCGGGAACGGGACACGTCCAGTTTAAGGAGAATCGCGCCAATTGGGTGGTTTACCCGCAAGTCACTGGGGGCCGTACTTGCGGCCCGTGCGCGAGGACACCCCGCCCAGCAGCCCGCGCGGGGCCAGCTTCACCACGCTCATCAGCGCCTTGTAGCGGGGGTCCGGGATCGACACCGTCCGCCCGCGCGCCAGGTCGGCCAGCGCCTCGGCGACCAGCTTGTCCGCGTCCAGCCACATCCAGTTGGGGATGTTGTCGGTGCCCATCCCGGCCCGCTCGTGGAACTCCGTACGGACGAAGCCGGGGCACAGGGCCATCAGCCGGACCCCGGAGTCCGCCAGGTCCTTCGCCGCGCCCTGGGTGAACTGCACGACCCAGGCCTTGCTCGCCCCATAGGTCCCGCGCGGCAGGAAGGCGGCCACCGAGGCCACGTTCACCACGCCGCCGCGGCCGCGCGTGCGCATCGACCCGGTCGCCGCCGAGGTCAGCCGCAGGACGGCCTCGATGTGCACCTTGATCATGGTCAGCTCGTCGGCCATCGGCACCTCCAGGTACCGGCCCTTGTTGCCGAAGCCCGCGTTGTTGACCAGCAGGTCCACCGGGTGCTTGAGGTCGGCCAGGCGCTGCTCGACCGCCGTGATGCCCTCCTCCGTGGAGAGGTCGGCGCTCAGCACCTCGGCCTCGATGCCGTGCCGGTCGTGCAGCTCGGTCGCCTGCTCGCCGAGCCGCTTGGTGTCGCGCGCGACCAGCACCAGGTTGTGCCCCTGGGCGGCGAGCTTGCGTGCGAAGGCGGCGCCGATGCCCGCCGTGGATCCTGTGATCAACGCAGTCGTCATAGGCGCAACCTAGTGCGCCGACCGCGAATGTCCACCGGGTGGCGGCGCCGCTGCCCGTCGCGGGCCGTCAGTCCCGCGCGCCACCGCCCCCGGCGCCGTGCTTCGCCACGTACGCGCGGATCGTGTCGCGTGCCTGGGGCTCCAGCGCGTCGCCCGCCGCCAGTGCCCGCGGGAGCAGTGCGCGCTCGGTGGTGAAGGCGCGGAACCAGAAGCCGACGCTCACCTCGTGCTCCGGCCGGTGGACGACCTCGATCGGGTCGCCCGGGGAGACGGAGCCCTCCTCGATCACCCGCAGGTACGCGCCCGGGCGGACCTCCCGGGTGAAGCGCTTGACCCAGCTCTCCTCCTCCAGGAACCCCTGGAAGGTCCGGCACGGGATCCGGGCGGAGGCCACTTCGAGGACCAGGTCCGCGCCGACCCGCCACCGCTCGCCCACCCGCGCACCGGTGACGTCGAGCCCCGCGGTGGTGAAGTTCTCGCCGAAGATCCCGCCGGGCAGCGTCCGGCCCAGCTCGCCCTCCCACCAGTCCAGGTCCTCGCGCGCGTACGCGTAGACCGCCTGGTGGTCGCCGCCGTGGTGGCGCAGGTCGCAGACGGCGTCGCCCTCGACGCCGCTGGCGCCGGAGCCCTTGGGGCCGGGCGCGAAGACGCGCAGCGGTCCGGCCACCGGTCGCTTGTCGCTGCCGGTCAGGCCGCCCTCGGCGTCGGTGTAGTCGACGACCGCCGCGCGGCCCACGTTGAGGGATATCAGCTCCATGGGGGCACGCTAACCGAGCACCCTCAAAGCCGTCCATGATTATTGGCGGCTTCTCCAAAGAAAGGCTTATGCTCGACAGGTGATCGAGGCACGTCATCTCCGAGTCCTGCGCGCCGTGGCCGGTACGGGTTCCTTCTCCGCCGCCGCCCGCGAACTGGGCTGTACCCAGCCCGCCGTCTCCCAGCAGATGAAGGCGCTGGAGCAGTCCGCGGGCACCCCCCTGCTCGTCCGGGCCGGCCGCGAGATGCGGCTGACCCAGGCGGGGGAGGCGCTGGTGCGCCACGCGGCGGGCATCCTCGCCGGGCTGACCGCGGCCGAGGAGGAGGTCGCGGCCATCGCCGGTCTGCGCGCGGGCCGGGTCCGGCTGGTCTCCTTCCCCAGCGGCAGCTCCACGCTGGTGCCGACCGCGCTGGCCGCGATGCGCGCCGAGCACCCCGGTACCCGGATCTCGCTGGTCGAGGCGGAGCCGCCGCGCTCGGTGGAGATGCTGCGCGAGGGCGACTGCGACGTGGCGCTGGCCTTCCGCTACGCGGGCGCCGGGCCGGACGGGACGGCGGCCGAGTGGGACGACCTGGTGGTCCGCCCGCTGCTCACGGACCGGCTGGTCGGCCTGGTGCCCGAGCGGCACCGGCTGGCGGGCGCGGCCCGGGTGGGGATGGCGGAACTGGCCGAGGAGCCCTGGATCGCGGGCTGCCCGCGCTGCCGCCGCCATCTGGTCGACGTCTGCGAGGCCGCGGGATTCACCCCGCGGATCGACTTCGCGACCGACGACTACCCGGCCGTGGTCGGCCTGGTGGGCGCGGGGCTGGGCGTGGCGGTCCTGCCCGAGCTGGCGGTGGAGTCCGTACGGGCCAAGGGCGTGGCCGCGCTGGTGCTGGAGCCGGCCGTGGAGCGGGAGGTCGTGGCGCTCACGCTGGCGGACCTGGCCCGGGTCCCCGCGGTGGCGGCGACCCTGGACCAGTTGGAGCGGGCCGCCACCCGCTGACGGTCGTACGGTCGTACGGCCGGACGGGTGACGGCCCGGTGATGGCGGTCGTGCCGACGGCGGTCGGCAGGCCCCCGGGGGGTCGGTGGCGGTGGCGGCGATCGGTGGTGGGGGTCGGTGGAGCCGGCGCCCTCCCCGTGGAGTCCACGAGGGTCACGGAATCCACGAAATCGAAGAAACGTTCCTTCGGGCGTTTCGTCCTGTCGGGGTGGACCGGGGTGGGCCGCAGGGGTGACTCAGTGCCTGACGGTCGGCCCGGACACGGCGGCCCCCGTCACGCTGGTGGCCGGGATGAGCCGGTGTCGGGCCCGTCCCATCAGCTCTTCGCGTTCGTCCTCGGTCAGGCCGCCCCACACCCCGTAGGGCTCGCGGACGGCGAGTGCGTGCGCTGCGCATTCCGAACGCACCGGGCATCGCATGCAGACCTCTTTAGCCGAGGTCTCGCGCGCGCTCCTGGCCGCGCCCCGCTCGCCTTCCGGGTGGAAGAAGAGGGAGCTGTCGACCCCGCGGCAGGCGGCGAGCAGCTGCCAGTCCCACAGGTCGGCGTTCGGTCCGGGGAGGCGGGAGAAATCTGCCATGGGTAGTCCTCTTGGTGCCGGTACTGAGGCGGATGTGTTCCAGGTCGCCAGATCTACTGTCTGAGTAGATGTAAATATGACTCATTGGGAATCTAGCCTCAGACACATGCCAAACGGAAGGAAAGCCGCCAAATAGGGCATAGCTCCAGATGGAGGACATGAGGCTCGTGGCGCCCGCGCCGTGTTCGGTACCTCACGTAGAGTGCCGAAGGTGTCCGTCCGACCCGTAACTCTTTCGAGTGACCGTCGTTGAGAGTGTGAAGGCGGTTGAACCAAGAAGTTCTCGGACAGGTGTCCGGGAGCATCGACCGCAACGGTGACGATACGTACCAGCCTGGAGGCTCAAGGTGACGCGCATCAGCAGCTGCGGAGGGCGGTCATGACATCCGTCCTCGTCTGCGACGACTCCCCGCTTGCCCGAGAGGCGCTCCGTCGCGCGGTTGCCACCGTGCCCGGCGTCGAGCGTGTGACGACGGCTGCCAACGGCGAGGAAGTCCTCCGCCGCTGGGGTGCCGACCGCTCCGATCTGATTCTGATGGATGTACGGATGCCGGGGCTGGGCGGTGTCGAGACCGTCCGACGGCTGCTCTCGGCCGACCCGGGCGCCCGCATCATCATGCTGACGGTCGCCGAGGACCTGGACGGGGTGGCCCTCGCGGTCGCCGCCGGTGCCCGGGGCTATCTGCACAAGGACGCCTCGCGCGCCGAACTGCGGGCCACGGTCACCCAGGCGCTCGCCGACCCGACCTGGCGGCTCGCCCCCCGGCGGCTGCGCTCGGCCGAGATGGGCGCCGCGCCCACGCTCACCGCGCGCGAGATCCAGGTCCTGGAGGGCATGAGCCACGGCCGGTCCAACGCGGAGATCGGGCGCGAGCTCTTCCTCTCCGAGGACACGGTCAAGACCCACGCCCGCAGGCTGTTCAAGAAGCTCGGCGCCTCGGACCGCGCGCACGCCGTGGCGCTCGGCTTCCGCTGGGGCCTGGTCCGCTAGCAGCGGTCCGCTGGCAGTAGTCCGCTGGTGGCAGTCCGCCAGTAGCAGTCCTCCGGCCCGGTACGTCCCCGGCCGCGCCCCGCCCGTCAGCACGGGCGGGGCGTCGCACCGATCGGGGGTCGCGCGATCGGGTCGAGTCGCATGCGGTGCGGACCCGGGATTCGCGAGGCACAATCCGGGGGACGTGTCGCTTCGGGCGCGATGCCGCATCCTTGATGGTGTGGCCGCACTTTCGGAGCTGTGGCCTCGGGGACCGGGACCATTCGGCCGAGCGGGAGGGGAGGGCACGGGCAATGACTTCAGGTGCACCCGCTCATAACGCTTCGATGCACAACACGGGCCGTGGCGGCGCGAATGCTCCGGCGCCAAGGCACCATGGATTGATGCGCGACGACGAGGCCGAGGGGTCCACCGCGGCCACGAGCCCGACCGGCACCGCCAATGGCGGCAGCGCCGGGGCCGTCGGCGCGCTCGTGCGCCGTGCCGTCGAGGGCGACGGCCAGGCCACCCACGACCTGCTCGCCTTCGTGCACCCCCTCGCCATCCGCTACTGCCGCACCCGGCTCTCGCGGCTGCCCGGTGACGCCCGCCACTTCGTCGAGGACCTGGCGCAGGAGGTCTGCGTCGCCGTCCTGATGGCGCTGCCGCGCTACCGCGACACCGGCCGGCCCTTCGAGGCGTTCGTCTTCGCCATCGCCGCCCACAAGGTCGCCGACCTGCAGCGGGCCGCCATGCGGCACCCCGGCAGCACGGCCGTGCCCTCCGACGAGATGCCGGAGCGGCCGGACGACTCGCTCGGCCCCGAGGAGCGGGCGCTGCTCAGCAGCGACGCGGCCTGGGCCAAGAAGCTGCTGGCCAATCTGCCCGAGAACCAGCGCGAACTGCTGGTGCTGCGGGTGGCCGTCGGGCTCACGGCGGAGGAAACCGGCCAGATGCTCGGGATGTCCCCGGGCGCGGTCCGCGTCGCCCAGCACCGCGCGCTCAGCCGGCTGCGCGCCCTCGCCGAGCAGTAGGGCGCCGGGCGCCGCGCGCGTCGTTCCCGTAGACCGCCGCGGCGCACCGCCCTAAGCTCGACGGAAAGTCCGTAGGAAGCTACGAATCTTTCTGTCGATCTTGGTCGTGGAATGAGACGCCCCGGGATCCCGTTAGCATGGACATCCGCGCTGAGCAAGACCATCTGGGAAGGTGTCATGACTGTCAACGCCGATGGAGTGCCCGACAAATTCGCCACGCTGGGGCTCACTTACGACGATGTGCTGCTCCTGCCGGGCGTGTCGGACATGGCGCCTGACCAGATCGACACCTCCTCCCGGATTTCCCGGAACGTGCGGGTCAACGTCCCGCTGCTGTCCGCCGCGATGGACAAGGTCACCGAGTCCCGCATGGCCATCGCCATGGCCCGCCAGGGCGGCGTCGGCGTGCTGCACCGCAACCTCTCCATCGCCGACCAGGCCAACCAGGTGGACCTGGTCAAGCGCTCCGAGTCCGGCATGGTCACCGACCCGATCACGGTGCACCCCGACGCGACCCTGCGCGAGGCCGACGAGCTGTGCGCGAAGTTCCGCATCAGCGGCGTGCCGGTCACGGACCCGGCGGGCAAGCTGCTCGGCATCGTCACCAACCGCGACATGGCCTTCGAGTCGGACCGCGCCCGCCAGGTGCGCGAGGTCATGACCCCGATGCCGCTGGTCACCGGCAAGGTCGGCATCTCCGGCGTCGACGCCATGGAGCTGCTGCGCCGCCACAAGATCGAGAAGCTTCCGCTGGTCGACGAGGCGGGCATCCTCAAGGGCCTCATCACGGTCAAGGACTTCGTCAAGGCCGAGAAGTACCCGAACGCCGCCAAGGACAAGGACGGCCGCCTGCTGGTCGGCGCGGCCGTCGGCGTCGCGGGCGACGCGTACGAGCGCGCCCAGGCCCTGATCGAGGCGGGCGCCGACTTCATCGTCGTCGACACCGCCCACGGCCACTCCCGCCTCGTCGGCGACATGGTCTCCAAGATCAAGTCGAACTCGACGGTCGACGTCATCGGCGGCAACATCGCCACCCGCGACGGCGCCCAGGCGCTCATCGACGCCGGCTGCGACGGCATCAAGGTCGGCGTCGGCCCCGGCTCGATCTGCACCACCCGCGTGGTCGCCGGCATCGGCGTCCCGCAGGTCACCGCGATCTACGAGGCCTCCCTCGCCGCCAAGGCCGCGGGCGTCCCGGTCATCGGCGACGGCGGCCTGCAGTACTCCGGCGACATCGCGAAGGCCCTGGTCGCGGGCGCCGACACGGTGATGCTCGGTTCGCTGCTCGCCGGCTGCGAGGAGTCCCCGGGCGAGCTGCTCTTCATCAACGGCAAGCAGTTCAAGTCGTACCGCGGCATGGGCTCGCTCGGCGCGATGCAGTCGCGCGGCGACCGCAAGTCCTTCTCCAAGGACCGCTACTTCCAGGAGGGCGTCGGCGGCGACGACAAGCTGATCCCCGAGGGCATCGAGGGTCAGGTGCCCTACCGCGGCCCGCTCTCCGCCGTCGTGCACCAGCTGGTCGGCGGCCTGCGCCAGTCGATGTTCTACGTCGGCGGCCGCACGGTGCCGGAGCTCCAGGACCGGGGCCGGTTCGTCCGGATCACCTCGGCGGGGCTCAAGGAGAGCCACCCGCACGACATCCAGATGACGGTGGAAGCGCCGAACTACTCCCGCAAGGGCTGAGCGGGGCGACAGCGCGCAGGGGGCGGGTCCGCACGGCGGACCCGCCCCCTTCCCGTGCGCCCGCGCAGCGACCCGTCCGCCGTCCGTACAGCGGTCACCGAAACGCGGCCCGCCGCCGGTCGGGGATACTGGACGGGCAGACCCAGAGGAAAGGCCACCACACGTGACTGAGATCGAGATCGGGCGCGGCAAGCGCGGCCGCAGGGCGTACGCGTTCGATGACATCGCCATCGTCCCCAGCCGCCGTACGCGAGACCCGAAGGAGGTCTCGATCGCCTGGCAGATCGACGCCTACCGCTTCGAGCTTCCGTTCCTGGCCGCTCCGATGGACTCGGTGGTCTCCCCGCAGACCGCCATCCGCATCGGCGAGCTGGGCGGCCTGGGTGTGCTGAACCTCGAGGGTCTGTGGACCCGGTACGAGGACCCGCAGCCGCTGCTCGACGAGATCGCCGCGCTGGACGAGGAGTCGGCCACCCGCCGCCTCCAGGAGATCTACCAGGCGCCGATCCAGGCCGAGCTGATCAAGCAGCGCATCAAGGAGGTGCGCGACTCCGGTGTGGTCACCGCCGCCGCGCTCTCCCCGCAGCGCACCGCCGAGTTCTCCAAGGCGGTCGTGGACGCGGGCGTCGACATCTTCGTGATCCGCGGCACCACGGTCTCCGCCGAGCACGTCTCGGGCGCCGCCGAACCGCTGAACCTGAAGCAGTTCATCTACGAGCTGGACGTCCCGGTGATCGTCGGCGGCTGCGCCACCTACACCGCGGCCCTGCACCTGATGCGCACCGGCGCGGCCGGCGTGCTGGTGGGCTTCGGCGGCGGCGCCGCGCACACCACCCGCAACGTGCTGGGCATCCAGGTCCCGATGGCGACCGCCGTCGCCGACGTGGCCGCGGCCCGCCGCGACTACATGGACGAGTCCGGCGGCCGCTACGTGCACGTCATCGCCGACGGCGGCGTGGGCTGGTCCGGCGACATCCCGAAGGCCGTCGCCTGCGGCGCCGACGCGGTCATGATGGGCTCCCCGCTCGCCCGCGCCACGGACGCGCCCGGCAAGGGCAACCACTGGGGCATGGAGGCCGTCCACGAGGACGTGCCGCGCGGCAAGAAGGTCGACCTGGGCACCGTCGGCACCACCGAGGAGATCCTCACCGGCCCGTCGCACTCCCCGGACGGTTCGATGAACATCTTCGGCGCCCTGCGCCGCTCGATGGCCACCACCGGCTACAGCGAGCTGAAGGAATTCCAGCGCGTCGAGGTCACCGTCGCGGACTCCCAGCACCGCCGCTGACACCGCGGACCGAACGCCGCGGGGCCGGGGCCGGTCAGTAGCGGCCCTTCGAACGGCGGCGCAGCATGACCGCCCACGGCGCCAGGAAGACCGCCGCGAAGAGCCAGAAGATCCCGGCGGCGGCCCAGTCGGAGCCGCTCAGCCGCTCCGCGTCGTGGAACACGACGTAGGTGCCCAGTACGGCGAGGACGCCGAGCGCCACGGCGGGCACGCCGAGCACCCACAGCACGACCGTCACCCAGGTGAGTCGGGGCCCGGCGGGCGCGGGCGCGGCCCCGGCGGCCGGGGCCGGGCCCTGCGGCCGCGGGATCCGCGACGGGTCGCGCGGCGGCATCGAGACGACCGCCGAGGGGTGCACCCCGGCGTCCAGCGGGGCCAGCTGGGCGGCGCCGATGCCGTAGAGGGTGGGCTCGACGGTGAGCGTGAAACCGTCCTGGCCCACCAGGTAGCGGGCGCCGTCCGGGTAGGAGTTCAGCAGCACGCACTCGGCGTAGCGGACGGTCACCTGGTTGTCGGGCGCCACCAGGCTGATGCCGTCGCCGCCGACGATCAGCGTCGCCTTCTGCTCGCCCAGGAGGGCGTAGCGCCGACCGGTGACCACCTCGGCGGACTGCTGCGGGGCCTCCGCCAGGCCCGCCCAGTCCACGCCCCGGCCGCCGGGCACCTGCATCAGGGCGCCCGCCCACACCTCGCGCGCGATCCGGTGCAGCCCCTCGACGGTGACGGCCTCGATCTCGGCCACGGCCTCGGCCGTGGTGAGGTTGCGGTGGCCCAGGAGCAGGTTCATGGCGTGCCCGGGGAGCTTGTGCGCGGCCAGCTCCGGCACCTCGAAGCGGGCGAGCGCGGTGGTGCGCACGGACTCCAGGTCGGCCTGCTCGATCCGGCCCGCCCGGAGCTTCGCGAGCACGTCGAGGAAGGCCCCGACCATCGCGTCCCGCTTCTCGGGCAGCGCGTCGGCGAAGGCCACGACGGTCGCGCTGTCGCGGTCGCGCGGCTGGTAGTCGGCCTCGGCGGTGTAGGAGTAGCCGCCCTTCTGGCGCAGCTCGCGGAACAGCTCCTTGCCCAGCACCTCCGCGAACAGCGCGGCCTCGGTGGAGCGCGGGACGACGGCGGTCAGCACGGCCCCGCCCTCCTCGCCGTGGTAGTACGCGGGGGTGGCCGGGAGCGCGGAGGTGATCTCCGGCAGCTCCTGCCGGGCACCGGCCGGCAGCGTCAGGTCCAGGCCCTCGGGAACGGTGTCGCTGGTGATCCACAGGACCGCGTTCTCGGTGGTGAAGCGGGTCCGGGCCCATTCGCGGACGGCGTGCGCGGTGAGCCGCGGCAGGCCCGCCTCCGCGTAGCTGAGCAGGCCGTGGCCGCGGGCGCCGTAGCGCCACAGCGGCATGCCGTGGCCGGGGCCGCGGGAGCGCCCGGCGGCCTCGGTGCGCAGGATCTCCTTCTCGGTCTCCAGCCGCTCCGTCGGCAGGTCGCGCAGCGCGGCGCAGACACCGTTGAGGTACTCGACGACGTCGGCCGGGGTGCCGGAGACGTGGAAGTGGGTGTAGACCGCGGCGGTGGCGCCGTTGTAGTGCAGGTCGCCCAGGCCGTGCCGGTGCAGCGCGAGGTGCTCGACGAGGTGGGTGATGCCGCTGGTGGCGAGGGTCTCGTCGGCGCGGCCGACCCGGAAGAGCAGCCCGGCGGTGACCGGGCCGGAGCGCGGGGCGAGGACCGTGCGGATGCCGCCCACGGTGGTGTGGCGGATGCCGTCGACGACGTGGTCGGCGGTGGAGTCGGTGTCGCTGTTCATGGATGGCCCCTAGCCCTTTGCCAGGGCGAGCTTGCGGTGACGGACGAACGCGGCCTCGTGGCCGCCCTTGACGTAGCCCCAGGGGAACTCGTGGGCCTGGTCGCCCAGGGCGCGGAAGTGCGGGGCGGCCTCGGCGTGGCGGCCCGCCACGGAGTGCACGGCCGCGAAGGCGTTGTGCGCGCCGACGGCCAGCGGGTCGTCGGCGCGGGCGTCCGGGTGCAGGACGGACCGGGCGGCGGCGTCCCGCAGCCGCTGCTGCCGGGCGGGTTCGCGCAGGTACGCCTGGCGGGCCGCGTCGCCGTCCAGCTCCAGCCACTGCTCCATCTGCGCGACGGCGACCAGGGCGCCGTTGGGGCTGCCCGCCGGTGCGTTCACGGTGGCCTCCCAGGCGAAGCCGTGCGCGGCCTCCCAGCTGCCGCCCCACTTCGGGCAGAGCTTCTGGAGCAGCTGCGACTGCCCCGAGTAGTGGTGCGGGTGGTGCTCGCTGAGCCGGTCGTAGCGGCGGCGGGCCTCGCTCTGGCCCAGCTCCAGGCCGCGCGCGGTGAGCACCCGCAGGTACCAGGCGAGGCCGAAGGCGGGGTACTCGGCGCACACGTCGATGAGCAGGACCTCGGCGCGCCGCAGGTAGGCGTGGAAGTCGCGGAACTGGTCCTTCGAGACGTGCTCGGCCCCGTACCCGCTGCGGATCTTCCAGCCGATCTGGACGAACCGGTCGGCCAGCAGCGTGCGGGCCAGCGGGTCGCCGGGCCGCTGCGCCACGATCCGGCCGAGGAACTCCTCGGCCCCCTCGGTATCGGCGACGACCCGGCAGGCCGCCGGGCGGTCCTGCTCGCGGGGCAGGGCGTCGAAGGCGGCGGCGACGGCGGCCCAGTCCTGGCGCCGTACGGCGCTGCGGAGGGCGGCGAGGGCCGGTATGCGGTCGACGGGTTCGAATACGGGCCGACCGAGCGGCGGATGAGCGGACACGGCCGGATCATATGACCGGGGCATGTGACCACACCAGTGGTTTCATCGCCCGGTGATCCGGTCGTGTGTCCGGTCGTGCCTGCTCAGGGCCGTGCAGGTGGTCTGCGACGGGGTTACGCGGCGGTCTTGCGGGCCGTGGTGAAGCCGGCGAAGGCGCCGAGCGCGAGGAAGAGGTACTCCATGAGGTCCGCGCCCTTGCTCCAGAACTCGGCCAGGCCGTCGATGCCGGGGGTGTCGAGCACGTCGGCCACGCCCACGTGCTGGAGGCGCGCGTAGACGAGCGCGAGGTAGAACAGCTGACCGGCGTACACGGCGCCGACGGAGAGCGCCCCGGCGAGGACCGGGAGCAGCGGGTTGCGGCCGCCGAGCTTGCCGGCGGCGATGCCGACGAGGGCGCCGACGCCGACGGCGGCGTAACCGAACTCGCGGTCGATCGCGTTCATGATCCCGCCGTACGCCGCCGCCGCGACCAGGGCCGCGACCACGGCCGCGACGATGCCGAGGGCGACGTTGCCCTTGGGCGCGGGCGGGGCCGGGTAGCCGGGGGCCGGGGTGACGGAGTCGGGCGCGGGCGGCTGGAACTGCTGGCTCATGAGAGATCCCCCCCAGGGATACGGGCGCACGGGTGCCCCAGGGGATGACCATGGGGACGTAAGTGCGAAATAAGAACGCCGCAGGCTAACAGGCGCCGACGACAGCCGCAGGGGGGATTTCGCGGGCGCGTCAGAGCCGGTGCGCGGCCCCCACCGGGCTCGCGCCCCGGGTGTCCAGCAGCAACTGGGCCTTCACCGCGAGTCCTTGCAGGTCGTAGGTGCGGTGGTGCTGGAGCAGGATCGTCAGGTCGGCGTTGGCCGCGGCCTCGTACAACGATTCGGCACGCGGTACGGGCTGGTCCCGCACCCGCCATCCCGCGATGTACGGATCGTGGTAGCTGATCAGCGCGCCGAGGTCGAGGAGCCGGCTCGCGATCTCGCGGGCCGGGGAGCCCTCCTGGTCGGCCAGGTCCGGCTTGTAGGTGACCCCCAGCAGCAGCACCCGCGCCCCGCGCGCGGACTTGCCGTGCTCGTTGAGCAGGGTGGCGCTGCGCTGGATGACGTACTGCGGCATCCGGTCGTTGATCTCCTGCGCCAGGCCGACCATGCGCAGCGGGTGGCCGGGGGTGCGGGTGGTGTGCGGGAGGTAGTTGGGGTCCAGGGGGATGCCGTGGCCGCCGACGCCCGGGCCGGGCCGGAAGGCCTGGTAGCCGTACGGCTTGGTCTCGGCGCAGCGGATCACGTCCCACAGGTCCACGCCGAGGTCGTGGCAGAGGACCGCCATCTCGTTCATGAGCGCGATGTTGACGTGCCGGTAGTTGGTCTCCAGGAGCTGGACGGTCTCCGCCTCGCGCAGTCCGCGGGCGCGGACCACCTTCTCCGTCAGGCGCGCGTAGAAGGCCGCGGCGGATTCGGTGCAGGCCGGGGTCAGGCCGCCGATCACCTTGGGGGTGTTGGCGATGCCGTGCGTCCGGTTGCCGGGGTCGTGGCGGCTGGGGGAGTAGGCGAGGTGGAAGTCGCGGCCCGCGCGCAGACCCGAGCCCGCTTCGAGGACGGGGCGCAAGTATTCCTCGGTGACGCCCGGGTGGGCGGCGGATTCGAGGATGACGGTGGTGTGCGGGCGCAGTCGGGCGGCCAGGGCGCGGCCGGCCTCGCCGACGGCGGACAGGTCGAGGGCGCGGTCCGCGCCGAGCCGGGTGGGCGCGCAGATCACGGCCGTGCGGACCCGGCCGAGTTCGGCGGGATTGGTGGTGACGCGGAAGCCCGCCGCCGACATCCGGCGGATCTCGGCGGCCGTGAGGGTGGAGTCGGTGGCGGGTCCGCTGTCGTATCCGACGGTCTCGATTCCGGCGGAAACGGCGGCCTGTGCGAGCGGGAGGCCGAGGTGGCCGAGTCCGATGACGGCGAGGTCAGCGGGCATGGGGTTTGCCGTCCTTCCTCCCCTGACATGAGGGGGCTGAACGCGCAAGTCCTGTGGACAGCTGGAGCTGGCGCTATGTCAGACTAGGCGTATATATGACCGATCTGCGGCATTGTGGGGTGGTCGCCACCGCTGTGTTGTCCACAGGCGGTGGCCGATGTGGGTGTGCCACGGTCAGAATCGTGACCAAGGGGGACATGAGCGGGAACACCCGCACCAACGGGAGGCAGCCGTGAGGACAGCGACACTGGGGCCAGCGCAGCGCGCCGAGGCGCTCGCGCGGATGGCCGAGCGAGAACTCGACGTGCTCGTGGTGGGCGCGGGAGTGGTGGGGGCCGGCACCGCGCTCGACGCCGTGACCCGAGGCCTCTCCACCGGCCTGGTGGAAGCCCGAGACTGGGCCTCGGGGACCTCCAGCCGCTCCAGCAAACTGATCCACGGCGGACTCAGGTACCTGGAGATGCTCGACTTCGCGCTCGTCCGCGAGGCACTCAAGGAGCGCGGCCTGCTGCTGGAGCGGCTCGCGCCGCACCTGGTCAAGCCGGTCCCGTTCCTCTACCCGCTCCAGCACAAGGGCTGGGAGCGGCTGTACGCGGGCTCCGGCGTGGCCCTGTACGACGCGATGTCCATCTCCAGCGGACACGGCCGCGGCCTGCCGGTGCACCGCCACCTCTCGCGCCGGCGCGCCCTGCGGATCGCCCCCGCGCTGCGCAAGGACGCCCTGGTCGGGGCGCTCCAGTACTACGACGCCCAGATGGACGACGCGCGCTACGTCGCCACGCTGGTGCGCACCGCCGCGGCGTACGGGGCGCCCTGCGCCAACCGGGCGCGGGTCGTCGGCTTCCTGCGCGAGGGCGAACGGGTGGTCGGCGCGCGCGTCCAGGACGTCGAGGGCGGGGGCGAGTACGAGATCCGCGCCAAGCAGATCGTGAACGCGACCGGGGTGTGGACGGACGACACGCAGGCCCTGATCGGCGAGCGCGGCCAGTTCCACGTCCGGGCCTCCAAGGGCATCCACCTGGTGGTGCCGAAGGACCGGATCCACTCGGCGACGGGGCTGATCCTGCGGACCGAGAAGTCCGTCCTGTTCGTCATCCCGTGGGGCCGGCACTGGATCGTGGGCACCACGGACACCGACTGGGACCTCGACAAGGCCCATCCGGCGGCGTCCAGCGCGGACATCGACTACCTGTTGGAGCACGTGAACTCCGTGCTCGCGGTGCCGCTCACCCGGGACGACGTGCAGGGCGTGTACGCGGGCCTGCGGCCGCTGCTGGCGGGGGAGTCGGACGCGACGAGCAAGCTCTCGCGCGAGCACACGGTCGCGCATCCGGTGCCGGGGCTGGTCGTGGTGGCGGGCGGCAAGTACACGACGTACCGGGTCATGGCCAAGGACGCGGTCGACGAGGCGGTGCACGGGCTGGACCAGCGGGTCGCCGAGTGCGTGACGGAGGACGTCCCGCTGGTGGGGGCGGAGGGCTACCGGGCGCTGTGGAACGCGCGGGCCCGGATCGCCGCCCGGACGGGCCTCCATGTGGTGCGGGTGGAACACCTGTTGAACCGGTACGGCTCGCTGACGGAGGAACTGCTGGACCTCATCGCGGCGGATCCGGGGCTGGCGGAGCCGGTGGCGGGCGCGGACGACTACCTGCGGGCCGAGATCGTCTACGCCGCTTCGCACGAGGGGGCGCGGCACTTGGACGACGTGCTGACGCGCCGGACCCGGATCTCGATCGAGACCTTCGACCGCGGGACACGGTCGGCGCGGGAGTGCGCGGAGCTGATGGCGCCGGTGCTGGGCTGGGACGAGGAGCAGATCGCCAAGGAGGTGGAGCACTACGAGAAGCGGGTCCAGGCGGAGCGGGAGTCGCAGCGTCAACCGGACGACCAGACGGCGGACGCGGCCCGATTGGGGGCTCCGGACATCGTTCCGCTCTGAGCCGGACCCGCCCTGCTCCCGCCCGTTTCCCGGCCCGGATGCACGGTCCGACCCGCCGCTCCGGTCCCGGTTCCGCTTCCGGCTCCGCTCCGGGTCGTGCTCCGTACCGGGGGGCGGGCGGACGGCGTACGGTGGCCCGGGGGAACCGCGGACCCGGAACACCCGTCCGTTGCGGAGTGAGGAACAATGAGGTTTCGGCCGGGGCGGGTTACGTCGGGCCCAGCGGGATGACGGGCCGGCCGGAGAAGGCGGCACGATCGCAGAGGGGACGCATGTCGAAGCCGGAGCACAAGCGCAAGCCGGAGTCCCCTGCGGAAACCGCCGACGCGGTCGCGGAGTCGGCCGTCGCGGGAGGCCCTGACCGGGTGTCGGACCAGCCTTCCGACGCGGCCGTCACGGACGTTCGGGACACCACCGCGATACCGGAGGCGGCTGGCGCCGAGGCCGAGGGTGCCGCGCCGGACGCCGCTGCGGAGCCGAAGGCCGCGGAGCCCGCGGCCGTCGAGCCGGAGGATGCCCGGTCCAAGTCGTCCGGGCCCGCGGCCGTCGAGCCGAAGGGCGCGGGGCCCGAGGCCGTCGCGCGGCGGGGCGGCGCTGTGAAGGTCGGGCTGTTGAAGGACGCCGTGTCCGCGGACGCCGCGGCGCAGGGCGATGCTCCCGAGGCGGCGTCGCCGAAGGGTGCCGCGGCGAAGGTTGGTGCTCCGGCGGTGGCGTTGTCGAAGGGTGCGGGCTCCGAGGCGGCCGCGGCGAAGGACGCCGCTCCTGAGGTCGCGCTGTCCAAGGGCGCTGCTCCGAAGGATGCCGGGTCCGAAGCCGTAGCGCCGCAGGACGCCGAGCCGCAGGATGCCGCCCCCAAGGTCGCTGCGTCCAAGGTCGCCACGTCCAAGGTCGCCGAGCCGCAGGATGCCGAGCCCAAGGGCTCTGCGCTCAAGGCCGCCGTGTCCAAGGACGTCGAGCCGCAGGACTCCGAGCCCAAGGGCTCTGCGCTCAAGGCCGCCGTGTCCAAGGACGTCGAGCCGCAGGACTCCGAGCCCAAGGCCGCCACGCCCAAGACCGCCACGCCCAAGGACGTCGAGCCGCAGGATGCCGCGCCCAAGACCGCCACGTCCAAGGTCGCCGAGCCGCAAGACTCCGCGCCCAAGGACGCCGAGCCCAAGGGCTCCGCGCTCAAGGACGCCGCGCCCAAGGACGCCGCGCCGCAGGATGCCGCGCCGCAGGGTTCCGCGCCCAAGGGCTCCGGGCCCGAGGACGAGGTGTTGGAGGTGCCCGGGATCGTGCGGACGCGGTCCGCTTCGGTGTCTTCGGGGGACGCGGACTCCGCGTCGTCGCGCGCCGGGCGCAAGCCGGTCGCGGGCGGCGCCCCGGTGCCGCCGACCGGCACCACCGACGAGGGGCGCCTGCTCGCCCGCCGCTACCGCCTCGGCGGAGTGCTCGGCAAGGGCGGCATGGGCACCGTGTGGCGGGCCAAGGACATCACCCTCGGCCGCACCGTCGCCGTCAAGGAACTCCGCTTCGGCCACGGCGTGGACGAGGACGAGAAGCGCCGCCTGGTCACCCGTACCCTGCGCGAGGCCAAGGCCATCGCCCGGATCCGCAGCGCCGGCGCCGTGACGGTGTACGACGTCGTCGACGAGGACGACCGCCCCTGGATCGTGATGGAGCTGATCGAGGGCCCCTCCCTCGCCGAGTTCATCCGCGAGCGCGGCCCGCTCACCCCCCGCCGCGCCGCCGAGGTCGGCCTCGCCGTGCTCGACGTGCTCAAGGCCGCGCACGGCGAAGGCATCCTGCACCGGGACGTGAAGCCGTCCAACGTGCTCATCGCCGAGAGCGGCCGCGTCGTCCTCACCGACTTCGGCATCGCCCAGGTCGAGGGCGACCCCTCCGTCACCTCCACCGGCATGCTCGTCGGCGCCCCCTCCTACATCTCGCCCGAGCGCGCCCGCGGCTACAAGCCGGGCCCGCCCGCCGACATGTGGTCGCTCGGCGGGCTGATCTACGCCTCCGTCGAGGGCACGCCCCCGTACGACAAGGGGTCCGCGCTCGCCACGCTCACCGCCGTGATGACCGAGCCCGTCGACCCGCCGAAGAACGCGGGCCCGCTGACCGAGGTCATCTACGGCCTGCTCGCCAAGGACCCGGCGCACCGGCTCGACGACGCCGGTGCCCGCGCCCTGTTGAACGCCGTCCTCGACGCCCCGGAGGAGCCGCCCGCGCCGCTCGTCCCGGCCGTGGAGGAGACCCGCCAGATATCGCTCGCGGAAGCCCAGCAGGCGGCCGCGGACAAGGTCGCGGAGAAGGCCGCCGAACGCGCCGCCGAGAAGGCGGAGAAGGCGGAGCAGAAGGAACGCGACCGCGAGCAGCGCGAACGTGCCCGCGCCGCGCTGAAGTCGGCGCGCAAGGCCGCCGCGGCGGCCGCGGCCGAACAGAAGGCGGCAGCGGCGGCGAGCACGGCCTCCGCGGCCGACGCCCCGGCCACCCCGGCCCGCATGCCGCGCCCGGTCTTCGTCCCGGCCCCGCTCACCGACGTCATGTCGCGCCGCACGATCGCCCTGGCGATCACCGGCCTGATCGTCGTCCTGGCGGTCATCGGCTCGCTCATCGTCTACGCCTTCAGCGGTGACGACGACCCCGGCACCAAGGACACGGGCAAGGGCGTCGGCGGCAGCGGTACCTCGGCCAGCCCGAACACCGGTGCGAACGGCGACGGCAAGGGGACCGGCAACGCCAGCACCACCGGCGCCACCTCGCCCAGCCCCGACGGCAGCACCGGACAGCAGACCCAGGGCCAGTCCTCGCAGGGCCAGGGCCAGGCGCAGACCCCCGGCCAGAACACGGGCCAGCTCCCGGGCCAGGGCACGGGGAACGGCGTACCGGCGGGCTACGCCCCGGTGACGAGCGAGAAGTTCCACTTCTCCATGACGATGCCGCAGGGCTTCCACCAGACCGGCGTCGCGGGCAAGGACTCCGGCGGCATCTTCAGCCGTGACGGCGGCTTCCCCCGGATCCAGGTCGACTACACCGACAGCCCCGGCGGCGACGCGCGGCTCGCCTGGGCCAAGGCGGCTCCGGGCGTGGCGAGTGACAGCAAGGACTACAAGCTGCTCGGGCTGCGCGTCGTGGAGTACCGCGGCTACCCGACCGTCGCCGACTGGGAGTTCGAGCGCACCCAGAACGGGATGAAGGTCCGCGTCCTGAACCGCGGCTTCAAGATGGACGCCACGCACGGCTACGCGATCATGCTCAGCTGCGCGTCGGACCAGTGGGACGGAGCCGAGTGCACGCAGATGCGGAACACGGCCTTCGACACCTTCCAGCCGGTCGGCTGACCCCCTGAGGGAGTTCCCCGCGCCGCACTGAATGTCGCGGCGGCGTCACGGGCCTGGGAAGGCCCGGGACGCGGGCGCCCCGGGCGACGTATCGTGTCAGCGGGGCCACGGGAGCGCACACCGCGCAGACCCGGGGCGCCCGCTCACCAACGCGCTCGGGGGAGGCGACATGGAGGAGTACGCGGGCCGGATCCTGGCCGAGCGGTACCGCCTTCCGCTGCCCCCGCCGGATGCGCCGGACGAGTACGAACTGGTCGAAACCCGGGCCTTCGACACGCGCAGCGGGCAGGAAGTGCTGGTGCGGCAGGTGCCGTTACCGGAGATCGTCGACGCGGAGATGCTCGACGGCCACCGCGCTCCCGCGGCCGGACGGCGTCCCGTGCACGAACTTCCGGCGGTGCGGCGCGCGATCGCCGCGGCGCAGGCGGCGGCGAGGGTGCCGGACCATCCGCGGCTCGACCAGGTCTTCGACGTCTTCGCCGAGGGCAACTCGCTGTGGATCGTGAGCGAGCTGGTGCCCGCGCGGTCGCTGGCCGCGCTGATAGCGGACGAGCCGCTGAGCCCGTACCGGGCGGCGGAGGTGGCCGCGGACGTGCTGACGGCGCTGCGGGTGCTGCACGCGCACGGCTGGACCCACCGGAACATCACCGCCCGGACGGTGCTCGTCTGCGAGGACGGGCGCGTCGTGCTGACCGGGCTGGCGGCCGGGGCGGCGGAGGAAGCCCTGTGCGGCTACGACCCCGTGCCGGCGGCCGATCCGGCGGAGTCCCCGGTGGATCCGGGTGGCGCCGAGGGCGCGCGCCAGGACGCGGCGTGGGCGCGGGGCGTACCGGTGCCGCGGCAGCAGCCGCCGGGGGCGGTGCGGTCCGGGCCGACCGGGCAGCCCTACGGGGCCTCGGAGTTCGGCGGTCCCGACCTGGGCGCCCCGAGCTTCGGCGGACGGGGCCGGACCCCCTCCGACGCACCCGGGCCGGGCGACCACTACGGCTACGAGGCCCCCCTCGGCGGACCCGGAACGGGACCCGGAGGGGACGGGGACCGGGACGGCGACCAGGGCCCGGGGCTCGGGCGTTTCGCCTCCGACGACCCTGATGCAGAGCACGGCCCGGAGCACGGTCCGGAGTACGGCCCGGACTCGGAGCGCGAGGGTGTGCCCGGCTCGGACGCCGGTCGGGGCGAGGCGCCGCCGTACGCGCCGCTGGTGGCGCCCGGCTACGACACGGCGCCGCTGTCGGCCCTGCCGGGGGCCCGGAGCGGGCCGACGTACAGCGATCACATCACTCCCGACGCGACGGCCGCGCGCCCCGACCTCAAGGCCGCCGCGCGCGCCGGGTCCGTCGCGGCCTACCGGGCCGGGGCGCAGGCCGCCGCGCGGCTGACGGAGGAACGGCGGGGCGGGGCGGCCCCGGAGGAGAACCGGCCCGAGGGCTCCAACCTCCCGCAGGGGTACTCGTACCCGTACGGCGGCCCCGGTGCCACCTGGCACGGCGCCACCCCCCGCCGCACCACCACCCCGGCGGCCCTCCCCGCGGCCCCGGACCCCGAGGGGAACCCGCCCGCACCCCCCACCGCCGCCCCGGCCCCCGAACCGGCCCCCGCACCGACCCCCGACCCGTACCTCCGCGCCGGGGCCGAGGGGTTCCCGGACCGCTCCCCGGAGCCGGAGGTGCTGTGGTCGCCGTACGCCGGTGACGAGGTGTCCGTCGCGCCGGACGGCGGCCTGGGCGCGGCTGCCGCGGCGCAGCCGTCCCCGGACCGGGACCCGGCCCGGGACCGGGCCCCCGGCCCGGAGTTCGGCGCGCCGGAGCCCCCGAGCGCGCCGGAGCCCCCGAGCGCGGTGGACCCCGACCACGGCTGGACCCCGCTCCCCGCCCGGCCCCGCACGGTCGACGACGATGACGGGCCGCGCTACGGGGCCGGGGCCGGTCCGCAGTACGGGCCCCCGCAGGGCCCCGGCCAGGGCGGCCCCCAAGCACCCGGGCTGCCCGGCCGGTTGGCGTTGCCGCAGGGGTTCCAGGAGGCCGACGCGCCCTCGCCGGTGGAGCGGGCGCTGCCCGTCGCCGCCGGTGGTTGGGCCGCGGCCGTGGCCGCGGGGCCCGTCACCGCGCTCGACGCCGAGCGCGCCCGGCTCACCCGCATGGCCGTCGTCGGGGCCGTCACCGAGCGCTGGGCGCCCGAACAGGCCGGCCCCGTCCACGACAACTGGCAGCTGGCCGCGCCCATCGGGCCCGCCACCGATCTGTGGGCCCTGGGCGCCCTCCTGTACCGGGCGGTCCAGGGGCACGCCCCCTACCCCGAGGACAGCGCCGCCGAGCTCGTCGAGATGGTGTGCGCCGAGCCGCCCGCCTTCGCGGAGGAGTGCGGTCCGCTGCGTCCGATCGTCGAGTCGCTGCTGCGCCAGGACCCGACCGAGCGGCCCGACTTCGAGGAGCTGCGCGGCTGGCTGCGCTCGCTCGTGCGGTCGGCTCCCGAACCGGACGGCGTCGGCGGCTTCGCCTTCCCGCTGCCCGACCCGGACCCGGCCCGGCTGCCCGTCGTGCGGCGCAAGGGCGACGTCTCGCACGGCCGCCACCGCGGCACCCAGCACGCCACCTCCCGTACCCGCGGCGGGCGTTCCCTCGGCCGGACCCTGCTGCTGCTCGTCCTGGTGGCGCTGGCGGGCGGGGTCGCGTACGCCATGGTCTTCCTGCCCAAGGCGACGAGCGGGGACGGGGACGGCGCCCAGGCCCGAGGCGGCGGCAAGCCGACCGCCACCGCCTCCGCACCGGCGCCGGGCGGGGCCAACACCCCCACCGGCACCCCGCAGTCCAAGCCGGCCCCGCAGAGCGGCAGTCCCCAGTCCCCTACGGCCCCGCCCGCGAGCGCGCCCGCCGGCTACACCGCCGAGCAGGACCCGGAGGGCTTCCAGGTCCTCGTGCCCAGCGGTTGGGAGCGCCACGGGGTCAATGACATGAGTCAGGTCCGCTACACCAACGGCGACTTCGTCCTCATCGTGACCCCCGGCCGGGACGCCGTGGACGGCAACCCGGACCCGCTCAGCTACCAGCGCGACAAGGAGCGCGAGCTGGAGCCCTTCCGCACCTCGACCTGGGCGACCTCGACCGGGGTGAAGCAGACCAAGGTCGGTCAGCAGCTGATGGCGGAGGGCCAGTACACCTGGACCGACGGCGGCGGGCGTTCCGTCTACGTCCGCAACCGCGTCGTCGCCCTCGGCGGCCGCTACCACGTGGTGATGGTCATCGGCCCGCAGGACGCCCAGGACAAGGTGACCGAAGTCTTCGAGAAGGCCACGGGGAGTTACCGGCCGGGTTCCTGAGGCCCCGCTGACAGGTGATCAGTACGGCGATTGCGTCACAGTGCTGTCTCACGGGCCCCGCGCGGTTCCGGCAGCGCCCGCGCGCTCCGTAATCTGGCCGTAGGCAGAGAGCGGCGGGGTTGAGTGGAACACAGGACAGGCGCGGGCGCGGTACTCGCGGGCCGGTACCGGCTCGGCGAGCCGATCGGCAGCGGCGGCATGGGCAAGGTGTGGCGCGCGCACGATGAACTCCTCAGCAGGACGGTCGCCGTCAAGGAACTGACGGCGGGTCTGTACGTCGCCGAGGCCGACCGTGCGGTGCTGCACGCCCGGACGAAGAAGGAGGCCCGGGCCGCGGCCCGGATCGCCCACCCGGCGGTCGTCACCGTCCACGACGTGTTCGAGCACGACGACCGGCCGTGGATCGTCATGGAGTACATCGACGGGCCCTCCCTCGCCGAGGCGGCCAAGGCGGCCGGGCGGATCGAGCCCCGCGAGGCGGCCCGGATCGGGCTGCACGTGCTGGGCGCGCTGCGCGCCGCGCACGCGGTCGGCGTGCTGCACCGGGACGTCAAGCCCGGCAACGTCCTGCTGGCCAAGGACGGCCGGGTGCTGCTCACGGACTTCGGGATCGCGGCGATCGAGGGGGACACCTCGATCACCCGGACCGGTGAACTCGTCGGCTCCATCGACTACCTGGCTCCCGAGCGGGTCACCGGCGGGGCGCCGGACCCGGCCTCCGACCTGTGGTCGCTGGGCGCCACCCTCTACACGGCGGTGGAGGCGCGCTCGCCCTTCCGCCGCACCTCGCCCATCTCCAGCCTGCAGGCCGTGGTCAACGACGAACCGCCCGCCCTGCGCCAGGCGGGCGCGCTGGGCGCGGTCATCACGGCGCTGCTGCGCAAGGACCCGGCGCAGCGCCCGTCGGCCGCCGAGGCCGAACGGATGCTGCTCCAGGCGATGGAGGGGCGCGAGCCGAAGTCGGCGCACGCGTACGTGCCCACGCGCGGCCTGACCCCGGAGGAGCTGGCCACCCCCGCGCCCGGCCCCACCCCGGCCGCCGAGCCGGAGCCCGCGGCGCACGCCGCCGGACCGGCGCGGTTCCGTACGGAGGCGCCGACCGCGCCCTCCGCGCACCCCGAACCCCGCACGACCCCGGATCCGGGTCCGCGCACGGCGCCGCGCCCCACCGGCGGCCGGATCCGGCGCGCCGCGGTGGTGGCCGTGGTGGCGGCCCTGCTGGGCGGGGCCGGGGCCTTCGGGATCCTCAAGTACACGGAGTCGCAGGACGGCGCGGACGGCAAGGGCGGCGGCTCGGGCCAGGGCGGCCGGTCCCAGGCCCAGTCGCAGGTGCCCGTCCCGGACGGCTGGCAGCGGGTGAAGGACCCGACGGGCTTCACCCTGCTGGTGCCCGACGGCTGGACGCGCCAGATGAACGGCGACCAGATCGACTACACCCCGGACAACGGCAAGCACTTCATCCGGATCGCCGTCGACAGCTCCCCGGACTACGTCAACCCGTACGCGCACCTGCTCGACCTGGAGAAGCAGGTGCGCCAGCGGACGGACTACAAGCGCCAGCTGCTGAACCAGAACACCTTCCGCAACAGCACGCGCGCGGCCCTGTGGGACTTCACCTGGACCGAGAAGGGCACGCACGCCGGGCCGCGCCGGGCCATCGAGCAGATGTACATCGCCCCGAACGAGACCGAGTACGCCGTCTACATGTCGGGGCCGGTCGAGGGCTGGGCCACGCTGCGCCAGCAGTTCGACGTCGTGCTCACCGGCTGGGAGCCGCCGGGCGCGAAGGGCTGAGCGGGGCGGTCCGGCCCCCGGCGGGCCGGGCGCGGGCGCGGCGATCACGCCAATCGGGACGATCCTGCCAGCGATCACTGGCGGAAATGGCAAAATCCGGTTACCCACGGGTACCCAAAGCCCTCCCGGCGCAATACGCTCACCGCCATGACGGACTCGCAGGCCCCCGCCCCCCTCCGCGCCGCTCCGGCCCCCACCAATCCGGTGGCCCCCGCCCCGCCCGGCGCCCGGACCGCCACCGACGTCGTGACCCCGGACCTGGTGGCCCGGCTCACCCGGGGGGTGCTCGGCTCCGGCCGCACCGCCAACCACACGCCCTTCACCGGTGACCGGCTGGCGGAGCTGCCCGAGGCCACCCCCGAGGACGTCGCCGAGGCCTTCGCGCGGGCCCGCGCCGCGCAGGCCGCCTGGGCCGCCGTGCCGGTGCGCCGCCGCGCCGCCGTCCTGCTGCGCTTCCACGACCTGGTGCTCGACCGGCAGGCCGAGGTCCTCGACCTGATCCAGCTGGAGACCGGCAAGGCGCGCCTGCACGCGGCCGAGGAGGTGCAGGCCGTCGCCATCGCGGCCCGCCACTACGGTCGCCAGGCCCCCTCCTACCTGCGGCCCAAGAGCCACACCGGCGCCGTGCCGGTCCTGACCAAGGTCGTCGAGCTGCGCCAGCCGCGCGGGGTCGTGGGCCAGATCGCCCCCTGGAACTACCCGCTCGAACTCTCCGTCGGCGACGCGCTGCCCGCCTTCGTCGCCGGCAACGCCGTCGTGATGAAGCCGGACACCGAGACCGCGCTGACCGCCCTGTGGGCGCGCGACCTGCTCATCGAGGCGGGGCTGCCCGCGGCCGTCTTCCAGATCGTGCTCGGCGAGGGCCCGGTCGTCGGCCCCGAGGTGGTCCGCCACGCCGACTACGTCTCCTTCACCGGCTCCACCCGTACCGGCCGCGAGGTCGCCCGGGGGGCCGCCGCCCGCCTGGTCGGGGTCTCCCTCGAACTCGGCGGCAAGAACGCCATGCTGGTGCTGCACGACGCCGACGTGGAGAAGGCCGCCGCGGGCGCCGTCCGCGCCTGCTTCTCCTCCGCGGGCCAGCTGTGCATCTCCATCGAGCGGCTCTACGTCCACGAGTCGATCGCCGACGCCTTCGTCGAGCGGTTCGCCGCCCGCACCAAGGCCATGCGGCTCGGCCGTTCCCTCGCCTACGGCGCGGACATGGGCTCGCTGGTGGGCGAGCGCCAGCTGGAGACCGTACAGCGGCACGTCGACGAGGCCGTCGCCAAGGGCGCGACCCTGGTCGCGGGCGGCACCGCCCGCCCCGACATCGGTCCGCTCTTCTACGAGCCCACCATCCTCGACGGCGTCGAGGCGCCGATGGCGGTGTGCGCCGAGGAGACCTTCGGCCCGGTCGTCTCGATCTACCGCTTCGGCGACGAGGACACGGCCGTCGACCAGGCGAACGCCACCGCCTACGGGCTCAACGCCAGCGTGTGGACCAAGGACGCCCGCCGCGGCCTGGCGGTCGCCGCCCGCCTGCGCACCGGCACGGTCAACATCAACGAGGGCTACGCGCCCGCCTACGGCAGCGCGCAGGCCCCCATGGGCGGCATGAAGGACTCCGGCCTCGGCCGCCGGCACGGCTCCGAGGGCATCCTCAAGTACACCGAGGCCCAGACCGTCGCCCACCAGCGACTGCTCCCCATGGCGCCCTCGCTGGGCATGGACGACGCGGCGTACGCGGCGTTCATGACCCGCAGCCTCAAGGTCATGAAGGCTCTCCGACTGCGCTAGGAGCACGGCTGTGCCGCAGGACAACGACGTGTACGACGGGCAGGACGACCTGCCCGGAGCGCGGGACGAAGCGCAGGGCGACGCGCGGGACGACGCGTACGACTACGACGTGATCGTCATCGGTTCGGGTTTCGGCGGCGCGGTCTCCGCGCTGCGGCTCACGGAGAAGGGGTACCGGGTCGGCGTCCTGGAGGCCGGGCGCCGCTTCACCCGGGAGGGCCTGCCCAGGAACAGCTGGGACCTGCGCAACTACCTGTGGGCCCCGGCCCTCGGGCTGTACGGGATCCAGCGCATCCACCTGCTCGGCAACGTGATGGTGCTCGCCGGCGCCGGAGTGGGCGGCGGCTCGCTCAACTACGCCAACACGCTGTACGTGCCGCCCACCGCCTTCTTCGAGGACCGGCAATGGGCGGCCATCACCGACTGGCAGGACGAACTGGCGCCCTACTACGACCAGGCCAAGCGGATGCTGGGGGTCCGGCTCAATCCGACGATGACCCCCTCCGACGTGCACCTGTTGGCCGCGGCCGACCGGATGGGCGTCGCGGACTCCTTCCACATGGCGCCCGTCGGGGTCTTCTTCGGCGACGGATCCGACGCCGAGGGGCAGCGCGGGGTCCGGCCCGGCGAGGAGGTCGCCGACCCCTACTTCGGCGGCGCGGGCCCCTCCCGCAAGGCCTGCACGGAGTGCGGCGAGTGCATGACCGGCTGCCGCCACGGGGCCAAGAACACCCTCAACGAGAACTACCTGCACCTCGCCGAGCGCGCGGGCGCCGTCATCCACCCGATGACCACCGTCACCGCCGTCGCCGAACACCCGGACGGCGGCCACCGCGTCCGTACGGTCCCCACCGACGGCCGCCGCAGGAGCGGCCGGGCGAAGGTCCTGCGGGCCCGCTACGTCGTCGTCGCGGCGGGCACCTACGGCACCCAGACGCTGCTGCACACCATGAAGGACCGCGGCGAGCTGCCCCGGCTCTCCGACCGGCTCGGCGACCTGACCCGGACCAACTCCGAGGGCCTGGTCGGCGCGCAGACCGACGACCGCCGCTACCGCCGGCGCCACGGCAAGGACGCCCGCGCCGACTTCACCCACGGCGTGGCCATCACCTCCTCGGTGCACCCCAACGCCGACACCCACATCGAACCGGTGCGCTACGGCAAGGGCTCCAACGCGATGGGGTTCATGACCATCCTGCAAGTGCCCCACTCCCCGCACCGGGTGCGCGCCTGGTTCGCCCGCACCGCCAAGCACCCGCTGCAGCTCCTCCGCTCGCTCTCCAACCGCCGCTGGTCCGAGCGGACCATCATCGGCCTGGTCATGCAGTCGCTGGACAACTCGCTGACGACGTACCGCAAGCCCGGCGGCATCGGCAAGGGCCTGCTCACCGCCCGGCAGGGCCACGGCGCGCCCAACCCGGTCCAGATCGCGGAGGCCACGCGGGCCGCCACCCTGCTGGCCGAGGAGATCAACGGCTTCCCCGGCAGCAACATCGGCGAGCTGATGGGGACCCCGCTGACCGCGCACTTCCTCGGCGGCTGTCCCATCGGCGCCTCCCCCGAGGAGGGCGTGGTGGACCCGTACCACCGGCTCCACGGGCACCCCGGCATCTCGGTGGTGGACGGCTCGGCGGTCTCCGCGAACCTCGGCGTGAACCCGTCGCTGACGATCACCGCCCAGGCCGAGCGGGCCATGTCGTACTGGCCCAACAAGGGCGAGCGCGACCCCCGCCCCGACCAGGGCGCGGCCTACGAGCGCCTGACGGCGGTGGAACCGGTCCGTCCGGCGGTCCCCAAGGAGGCTTTCGCGGCGCTCCGCTTGCCGTTCCTCGCGGTCCCGCCGGTCCCGCCGAAGAAGCGGAACGACTGAGTCTGTGGGCATGGCGGCGGGCGGTACCGCAGGCAGGACCCGGGGCATGACAACGGGGTCTGCCCTCCCCCTCCGAGGGCAGACCCCGTACACAAGTGACACCCGACGCCTCCGGATGGTTGCGAGTGATGCCTGTCACAGGGGGAACCAGGCAACTGCCACAGACGTTCGGCAGTCTCGATGGTCATGAGAAAGCGCATCTCCCTACTGGCCGTGGCCGGTTCGGTGGCCCTGGGGCTGACCACCCCGGCCGCCGCCGCGGACCCTGTCTTTCCGCTCGTCGGTCCGTCCGCCGTCGGCCTCCGGCTCCACCCGGGGACCCCGGCGGGCGTGGCGAAGGAATCCCGCCTCGTCTTCACCCTGCCCGAACCGGCGGCGGGGGACGCGGCCCAGCTCCCCCGGGGCGAGGTCACCTTCACCGTCGACCTCGGCAAGCTCGCCGGGATCGCCGACGTCCGGGAGAACCCGGCCGTCACCCACCCCGAGTGCGTGCGCGCCGCCACCACCCTCGTGTGCAAGGACCCCGGTACCGCGGGCGCGCGCCCCGGTATCGACCTGCTGATCGGCGCGGCCAAGGGCAGCGCGGACGGCGCCGCCGCCGACCTCGCCGTGAGCGCGACCCTCCAGGGCGCCACCATCCGGCCCGTCACCACCAAGGTGAGCGTCGGCGGCCCCGACCTGGTGATGGAGAAGCTCCCGCTCAAGGCCGACCTGGTGCCCGGGCAGAAGCAGCCCGTGGCGCTCGCCTTCGCCAACACCGGCAACCGCGCCGCCCACGGCGTGGTCCTCGAACTCGCCGCCACCCGCGGCATGGAGTTCGTGGAGAGCTACGACAACTGCGTCACCCGCGCCGGCGGCCGCACGGCCGTCACCGTCTGCTCCTTCGAGGGCGACTTCGCCCCCGGCGAGGCCTGGGAACTGGCCGACCCGCTGACCATCAGGGCCACCGAGCGGGCGTACGAGGACCAGCTCGGCTACGGCATCTACGAGACGGGCAGCCGCCCCGACGCGGCCTCCGCCCTCTCGGTCCCGCCCGGCAAGGGCACGGGCCGGACCCTGGCCGTCAAGAAGCACGGGGCCGTGACGAGCGGCAAGACCGCCACCGACCTCGAACCGGGCGACAACCGGCGCGAGTTCGCCTTCCGGACCGCCAACACCGCGGACTTCGTCGCCACCGGCGCCACCGTCCCGGCCAAGGCGGGCCAGACCGTCACGGCCGAGCTGGGCTTCCGCAACCAGGGCCCGGCCTGGATCAACCGCGCGCGCGTCGGCGAGGCGCCGGTCGCCGTGGCCCGCACCGACGTCCGCGTCCCGGCCGGTACCTCCGTCACCAAGAAGCCGGAGGCCTGCCGCGCGGTGAACGCCGACGGCGGCGAGCGCACGGCGCAGCAGCAGCTCGGCGCGCCCCGCTACTTCTGCGAGAGCGCGGCGACCGTGCTGGAGAACGGCAAGGAGGGCTACGCCTTCGAGCTGCGCGTGGACAAGGTCGTCGAGGGGGCCGCGGGCAAGGGTTCCGTCTCCGTCGGCGAGGCGGGCCCGCAGGGGGTCACCCCGCACCGCTTCGACCCGAGGACGGGCAACAACACCGCCGAGATCGTCCTGGACGCCAAGGGCGGGGCCAGCCCGGCCCCGTCGGGTTCGCCGAGCGGCAGCCCGAGCCCGTCCGGCTCGCCCAGCCCGTCGACCTCGGTCTCGGCCGGCCCCTCGCACAACGCCTCGACCGGTGGCGCCGCGGGCGCCCAGGGCGGGAGCGGTCCGCTGGCCTCCACCGGTAGCTCCGCCGCGCCGCTCGCGCTGGGCGCGGCCATGCTGATGGCGGCCGGTGGCGCGCTGTACGTGGGATTCCGGCGTCGCGCCGGCCGCGGTCGCGCGTAGCCGCGCGGTCGGGGGAACGAAGAACGGCCGGCCCGGGGCGTCCCCTGGGCCGGCCGTCCTTTTCTGTGACCGGGCTGCTGTCCCCTGCCGTCCGGTCATACGAAGGAGCGAGGTCCCACGACGCGCGCTCCACGGGGCGGGCGTCTCCATCGCTCCAGCGGAGCCACGCGTGGTTCTTGCGGGCCCGCGCCTGGCTGGCACGGACAATCCACTCAACGCGGCGGGGCGGGGGCCGGTCACGGCCCGGACGAGTGACGAACAGGCGCGTCACACCCGGCCGCGGGACAACTCCAGCAGGGTCAGGGCCAGCGCGGTGCCCGACTTGCCGAGAGCGCTGCTCCAGTGCGAGAGCACCTCGTTCTCCCGTGACAGGTGCACCCGGCGCCCGCCCGAGGCGATCCGCGCGTCCTGGATGACGGCCGAGACGGCCATCCGCTCCTGGATCAGCCCGATGATCCGGTCGTCGAGGGCGTCGATCCGCTCGCGGGAGTCGGCGATCAGCTGCGCGGGGGTGGTGGTGACGGACATGGTTTCCTCCGGTGGGGTGGGGGCCCGCAGGTCCGGAGAACGCCAGAGCGCCCCGGTCCTGTCGGACCGGGGCGCTCTGGGAAGTCAGCGGCTCAAGCGAGCATCACGATGACCCATGGCGACCGGACCGGCCGGTGCCATAGGTAAACAGGAAGCTCAGCTGCTTGCGCATGGGAGGGATTATTACCCTCTGTCCGGCTCCGTGCCAAGCGCATTCGGATACTGAGACGCCCCGCCGCGCGCACGACCCGTGCGGGGCGCGCGGCTCGACCGGCTGTCGGGGGCGATCGGGGGTGCGCGGCGGGCGCTCGGGCGGTGACGTGTGCCTCGGATGGTGCGACAAATCAGGGGCCCGCGCCACCGGTAGAATCGACAAAACAGCCACCCTCTCCCGCCGGAAGGCCGCCCCGTGCCAGAAGCACCCTCCGCCGCCCACGACAGCGCCCCGGACACGGTTCTCGTCGTCGACTTCGGCGCCCAGTACGCCCAGCTCATCGCCCGCCGCGTCCGTGAGGCCCGGGTCTACAGCGAGATCGTGCCCAGCACGATGCCCGTGGGGGAGATGCTGGCCAAGAACCCCAAGGCGATCATCCTCTCCGGCGGCCCGTCCTCCGTGTACGAGGAGGGCGCACCGCGCCTGGACGACGCCCGCGCCCTGTTCGAGGCCGGGATCCCGGTCTTCGGCATGTGCTACGGCTTCCAGCTGATGGCGACCACCCTCGGCGGCACCGTCGACAACAGCGGCGCCCGCGAGTACGGCCGCACCGCGCTGGCCGTCTCCAAGTCCGGCTCCACGCTCTTCGAGGGCACCCCGGTCGAGCAGTCGGTGTGGATGTCGCACGGCGACGCCTGCTCCGCGGCTCCCGAGGGCTTCACCGTCACCGCCTCCACCGAGGTCGTCCCGGTCGCCGCCTTCGAGAACGACGCGCAGCGGCTGTACGGGGTCCAGTACCACCCCGAGGTCATGCACTCCACGCACGGCCAGCAGATCCTGGAGCACTTCCTCTACCGCGGCGCGGGCCTGGCCCCCACCTGGACCACCGGCAACATCGTCGAGGAGCAGATCGCGCTCATCCGCGCGCAGGTCGGCGACAAGCGCGCCATCTGCGGCCTCTCCGGCGGCGTGGACTCCGCGGTCGCCGCGGCCCTCGTCCAGAAGGCCATCGGCTCGCAGCTCACCTGCGTGTACGTCGACCACGGTCTGATGCGCAAGGGCGAGACCGAGCAGGTCGAGAAGGACTTCGTCGCCGCCACCGGCGTGCAGCTGAAGGTCGTCGACGCGCAGGAGCGCTTCCTGACCGCGCTCGCCGGCGTCTCGGACCCGGAGACCAAGCGGAAGATCATCGGCCGCGAGTTCATCCGCGTCTTCGAGCAGGCCCAGCTGGAGATCCTCCAGGAGGACGGCCCCGCGGTCGCCTTCCTCGTGCAGGGCACCCTGTACCCGGACGTCGTCGAGTCCGGCGGCGGCACCGGCACCGCCAACATCAAGTCCCACCACAACGTGGGCGGGCTCCCCGACGACATCGAGTTCGAGCTCGTCGAGCCGCTGCGCCAGCTGTTCAAGGACGAGGTCCGGATGGTCGGCCAGGAGCTCGGCCTGCCGGACGAGATCGTCCAGCGCCAGCCCTTCCCGGGCCCGGGCCTGGGCATCCGCATCGTCGGCGAGGTCACCAAGGAGCGCCTGGACCTGCTCCGCGAGGCCGACGCCATCGCCCGCCACGAGCTGACCGCCGCCGGTCTGGACCGGGAGATCTGGCAGTGCCCGGTCGTCCTGCTCGCGGACGTCCGCAGCGTCGGCGTCCAGGGCGACGGCCGCACCTACGGCCACCCGATCGTGCTGCGCCCCGTCTCCTCCGAGGACGCGATGACCGCGGACTGGACGCGCATGCCCTACGAGGTGCTGGCCAAGATCTCGACCCGCATCACCAACGAGGTGCCGGACGTGAACCGCGTGGTCCTGGACTGCACGAGCAAGCCCCCGGGCACCATCGAGTGGGAGTAGGACTCCCCGTTCGAGCGACCGGAGCCGCCGTCCCCCCGGGGACGGCGGCTCCGCCGTTTCTCTGGCCACTTCGACCGGCCCCCGGTACCTTGCGCCGCGACCTCGAAGGACGCGACCGTGAAGGAGGGGCCATGGCCGAGGGCCACGTACGGACGCCCGCACCCGCACCCGTGCCCGTGGAGCGGCTGGGCTTCGAGCTGCCGCCGGTCTTCGCCACCGCCGAGGAGAGCCGCGCGCACCGCAAGCGGCGGCTGGCGGGCGCGCTGCGGCTGCTCGGGCGGCTCGGGTACGAGGACGGGGTCGGCGGGCACGTCACCGCCCGCGACCCGGAGCACGACGACTGCTACTGGGTGAACCCCTTCGGCCGGGCCTTCGCGGGCATCGGCCCCGAGGACCTGCTGCTGGTCGACGGGGAGGGCCGGGTGGTCCGAGGGGAGCGCCGGGTCAACCAACTGGCCTTCGCCGTCCACGCCGCCGTGCACCGGGCCCGGCCCGAGGTGGTGTCCGTGGTCCGCGCGCAGGCCCCGTACGGCAGGGCGCTCGCGGCGCTGGGCGAGCTGCTGGCCCCGATCACCGACGAGGCCTGCGCCTTCTACGAGGACCACGCGCTCCTGGACGAGTACGCGGGCGCCGGGGCGGACCCCGGGCGGATCGGGCGCGCGCTGGGCCCGTACAAGGCGCTGGTGCTGCGCAACATCGGGGTCCTGACCGTCGGGGACTCGGTGGACGCGGCGCTGTGGTGGTTCGTCGCGGCCGAGCGGGCCGCGCAGGTGCAACTGATCGCACGGGCGGCCGGGAAGCCGGTGCTCATCGACCACCACGGCGCGACCCTGACCCGGCAGCGGTTCGGCACCGACCTGGCGGCGTGGGTGAACTGCCAGCCGCTGTGGGAGCAGGTGGAGCGGGCGGAACGGGAGGCGTGACCCCCCGCTCCGCCGAGGGTGGCGTCAACATCATGAACGGTTAATCACCTGCTCTGACATCGTGCGCAATCCGGAACACTGCCGCAGTGGTGCACAATTCGCTGGCATTCCCCGGTAGTTGCGCGAAAGTAGTCAGAGAGGCGGCACGCACGTGGCTGTCCAAGAGATGCACAGAAGTACCCACGGCGGCGGCTGCACGTGTGACGACTGCCCGCACGGCGCCCGGGAAGGCCACCGCCGCGCGGTCGAAGCCTTCCTGGAGCAGCGTGACGGGCTCGCCGCCGGGCAGGGCCTGCCCGCCGCCGTCGCCCGCTCGGCCGGGGCCTCCCGCCAGTGGGTGTCCGACGAACTGACGCTGTCCGCCCGGACGGTGGCCGCCCGCGGCCGGGAGGCCGGGCACTCCTGGCTCTACCTGCTCTCGCGCCGCGCGGTCCTCGGCGTGTGGATCGCCGCCGGGGTGCTGCTGCTCGTCCAGGTCGGCACCGCCGTCGGCAACGGGTGGAGCGCGGCGCGCACCGCCGGACTGCTGGCCGCGCTGGTGCTCGCGGGGCTGTTGACCGTGGCCGCCCGCGCCCAGACCGTGCGGGGCGGGCTGCTGGCCCCGATGGTCGGCGAGGACAACCGGCTGTCCACCTCCAAGACGGTGGCGTGCGCCTGGATCGTGCTCACCGCCTTCGCGGCGCTGCTGCCCGCGCTGCGGCTGGCCGCCTCGACGCCCGGGGCGGAGCGGGTCGCGCTCTACTCCGGGCTCGGGCTGTGGCGCGCGCTGCCGCTGCTGGCGGTCGTGGCGCTGACCGCGGGGGTGGCCGTACTGGTCCGCCGCGTGGTCGCCGTACGGATCATGGGCCAGCGGCTGCAGAAGCTGCCCGCGGACCGGCCGCGCGGGGCGGACCTGCTCACCGACGACGCGGGGCGCGGGAGCTTCCCCGACGCCCAGTACGCGCTGGTGTCCACGGTGGTGCTGGCCTTCGCGGCGGTGACGCTGGCCCGCTTCCCCGACCGGCTGCCGCGACTGCCGTGGGCGCTGGCCCTGCTGGTCGCGCTGTCGGCGGCGGTGTACCTGGCGGCCAAGTACGCGGAGGGCAGCCGCCCCCTGGTGCTGTCGGTGGTGCGGACCCGGGAGCCGGGGGACATCGACGCCTCCGTGCGGCCGGGGGACGACATCGAGATCCGGGGCGTGGGCTTCGTACCGCCCGGGGCGCAGACGCCCGAGATGCTGGCGCGGCTGGTGGTGCGGATCGGGACGGTGCACGTCCACGTGCCGCTGGTGCCCGTCGCGGGCGGTTTCACCACCCCGTCCGACACGGTGCTGACCGTGCCGGTCCCGGCGGAGGTGGAACCGGGGCGGGTCGACGTCCAGGTGGTGACGGCGGCCGGGGTGGAATCCAACCGGTGCAGCATCGACGTCGCGGAATGAGCGCGGTGGGCGGAGCGGGGCGCGCGGGGAGGCACTGGGTGGATCGGGCGAAGGTGTCCTCCCGCCCGGGTACGCCCGGCGCGCACGCGGTACACAATGAGGCGTGAGCCGAACTGATGAGGTCGCCGACCGCCTGTCCCAGCTGCGCGCAGCCGGAGTGCGCCACGCGCTGCTGCCCCTGCGGATCTTCCTCGGCGTCACCTTCGTCTACGCCGGTCTGGACAAGCTGACCGACTCCGCGTTCCTCTCGGCCTCGGGCGACGGCTCCATCGGCGACCTGATGCGCGGGGTGCGCGACACCTCCGCGATCCCCGCCCTGGTGGACCTGGCCCTCAAGGCGCCCGTCGGCTTCGCGGTGTTCCTGGCCATCGGGGAGCTGCTGGTCGGCCTGGCCGTGCTGGCCGGACTGCTGACCCGGCTCGCGGCGGCCGGGGGCGCCCTGATCTCGCTCAGCCTGTGGCTGACGGTCTCCTGGACGGCGACCCCGTACTACTACGGCAACGACCTCGTGTACCTGATGGCCTGGCTGCCGCTGGTCCTGGCCGGGGCGCCCTACCTCTCGCTGGACTCCCGGATCCGGTCCCTGCGGTCGCGCCGCACCGCGTAGGTCGTCACGCCCACCAGCGCCGCCAGGGTCAGCCCGCCGAAGGCCAGCGGGAGGATCAGGAACCACGGGACGTCCCGCTCGCCCGCGGCGTCGAGCAGGTACAGCACGCCCCCGGTCAGCAGGACCAGGCCCGCCAGCAGCCGTCCCGGCTGGAACTCATGACGCGGCACGGGCCACCTCCACCTGTCCGACACCCGTCTCCAGGTGCAGCTCGATCGTCCCGCCGGCCTCGGTGCCGGGAGCGGGCGCCACGGTCGCCGTCCGCGCCGCGGGATGCTGGATGCGCAGGTAGTCGCGCGTGTCCCCGGGCAGGCGCACCTCGCCCCAGGAGAGGCGGACGTCGGTCTTCGCGGTGACCTCGCGCGGCAGGATCACCTTCAGCCGCCCCGCGTCGAGCGAGGCGCCGACGCGCAGCGTGGTCCCCTTGGGCACGTCCAGCCGACTCAGGTCCAGCGTGGCCAACCCGGTGCCCGCCGCGTAGGCGGGCCGTACGTCCGCCACCGCCGCCGGACGCCATTCGACCCGGCGCCAGTCGGTGCCGATCTCCCGCGGCATCACGGTGGCCCCGGCCAGCAGCACCGCGGTGATCAGGCCCAGCAGCACCGTGCCGAAACCGGTCCGGCCCCGGACCGAACTCACCGCGAGGCCCAGGCCGAAGACGGCCAGCGCGCACGCGAAGCCGATCTCCAGGGCGTGCCCCAGCGGCCCGGTGCGCCATTCGCTCGCGGTCCCCGCGATCGCGGCCAGCAGCGCCAGGACGAAGACCCGGCCGCCGATGCCGCCGCGCGGGACGCGCGGGGCGGCATCGCGCGGCGCCGGGGCTCCGACCGCCCCGCGCGGCGGGACCGGGCCCTGCGCCGGGGCGCCCGCGTCGGCGGGCCCCCACAGGTAGCCGGTGGACCCGACCGGTCCGGTCGTACCGTCCTTGACCAGGGGGTCGCGCCACCAGGACGGGCCGCCGGGCGCGGGCGGGGCCTGCGTCTCCGGCGGCACCGGCCGGTGCGCCGGGCGCTGCGCGGCGCGCGCCGCCGCGGGGCCCTGCGGCTCGGGCGCGTCCGCTTCCGGTGCCTGGAGGTGGCGGCGGCGCTGGGACCAGTACGAGGCCCCGGCCAGCGCGAGCACGACCAGGACCGAGAAGACCGCCATCGCGCCGTTGTCCGCCATGGTCAGGAACAGCGCGCAGCCCACCAGCGCGGCGAACACCGCCGCCAGCGTCGCGCCCTCGACCCGTCCGGTCAGCAGCTTCTTCGCCTCGCTGTCCTCCTCGCCCTCCTGGGGCAGCAGCAGCCAGGCGAAGCCGTAGAAGATCAGGCCGACGCCGCCGGTGACGGCGAGGACGCCCAGCACCACCCGGAAGACCACCGGGTCGAGGTCGAAGTGCCGGCCGAGGCCCCCGCACACGCCCGCCAGGACCTTGTCGCGCCTGCTGCGGCGCAGCGGCGGACGGTCGGCGGGATCCGTCGCCGGGGGCGGAGGGGAGTCGTGCACGTCGGTCATGGGTCCATGGTGCCGGGCGGTCCGGCCGAGCGGCACCGGGCCCGACCCTGGCGCAACCCTGATATCCCCCCGACGGAACTGGGGGGCTGCCCTGATGTCCCGGACCCCTCGCGCGTGTGACCATCGGTGACATGCCCGCACCAGCCGCCCCCCGCACACCGCACGCCCACGCCTCCGCCGAGACCACCGACGCCCCGCCGCGCAAGCTCTACCGCAGCGCCGACGGACGGATGCTCGGCGGCGTCGCCCGCGGGCTCGCCGGGCACCTCGGGCTGCCCGTGCTCTGGGTCCGGCTCGCCTTCCTCGGCACCTTCCTGTTCGGTGACGGCCTCGGGGTGCTGCTCTACGCCGCCTTCTGGGTGTTCGTACCGCTCGGCGTCGGCGGCCGCACCGGGCACCGGTCCTTCTTCGAGACCCTGGCCGACGGCAGCCGGCGGCTGCGCAAGCCCGACCGGGGGCAGGTCACCGCACTGATCGCGCTCTTCGTCGGCGCGGGCATCTTCATCTCGAAGCTCCAGGCCGGCGACCAGAAGGCCGACCGCTACATCTGGCCGACCCTGCTGGTCGGCGCCGGTGTGGTGCTGGTGTGGCGGCAGGCCGACAACGCCCGCCGCGCCCACTGGAACTCCGCGGACGGCCGGCACGGCCGACTGCTGCAGATCGCCCGCGCGCTCGCCGGGGTCGTCCTGGTCGGCGTCGGCCTCACCGTCTTCATCGTCGTCCGGGGCTCCGCCGCCCAGCTGGGCAACGTCCTCACCGCGACCCTCGCCGTCCTGGTCGGCGTGGCCCTGCTGGCCGGCCCCTGGCTGATCCGGATGACCCAGGACCTCTCCGAGGAGCGCCTCATGCGCATCCGCGCCCAGGAGCGGGCCGAGGTCGCCGCCCACGTCCACGACTCGGTGCTGCACACCCTGACCCTGATCCAGCGCAATGCCGAGGACGTCGGCGAGGTCCGGCGCCTGGCCCGCGCCCAGGAGCGCGAGCTGCGCAACTGGCTGTACAAGCCCGAGGGCACCGGCAAGGACGAGGACGAGGAGCCCGACACCCTCGCCGAGGCCGTCAAGAAGACCGCCGCGGACGTCGAGGACCACCACGGCGTGCCCATCGAGGTCGTCGTGGTCGGCGACTGCCCGCTCGACGAGAAGCTGGTCGCGCAGGTCCAGGCCGCGCGCGAAGCGATGGTCAACGCCGCCAAGTACGGTGGCGAGGGCGGGCCCGTCCAGGTCTACGCCGAGGTCGAGGGACGGACGGTGTTCGTGTCCGTACGGGACCGGGGCCCCGGCTTCGACATGGACGCGGTACCCGACGACCGCATGGGCGTACGAGAATCGATCATCGGCCGGATGCAGCGCAACGGCGGGACCGCACGGCTGCGGTCCGCGCCCGACGGCGGCACGGAAGTCGAACTGGAGATGGAGAGGGCGGCGATGCCGGCATGACCGAGGACAACGCGAGCACCGGCGGCGAGACCAGGCGGGTCAAGGTGGTGCTCGTCGACGACCACCGGATGTTCCGCACCGGGGTGCAGGCGGAGATCGGCGAGACGCGGCGCACGGGCGTCGAGGTCGTCGGCGAGGCCGCCGACGTCGACCAGGCCGTCACCGTCATCACCGCCACCCGGCCCGAGGTGGTGCTCCTCGACGTGCACCTCCCCGGCGGCGGCGGGGTCGAGGTGCTGCGGCGCTGCGCCCCGCTGATGACGGCGGCCGAGAACCCGGTGCGCTTCCTGGCGCTGTCCGTCTCGGACGCGGCCGAGGACGTCATCGGGGTCATCCGGGGCGGCGCGCGCGGCTACGTCACCAAGACCATCACCGGCACCGACCTGGTCGACTCGGTCTTCCGGGTGCAGGACGGCGACGCCGTCTTCTCGCCCCGGCTGGCGGGCTTCGTCCTCGACGCCTTCGCCTCGACGGACGCGCCGCCGGTCGACGAGGACCTGGACCGGCTGACCCAGCGCGAGCGCGAGGTGCTGCGGCTGATCGCGCGCGGGTACGCCTACAAGGAGATCGCCAAGCAGCTCTTCATCTCGGTCAAGACGGTCGAGTCGCACGTCTCGGCGGTGCTGCGCAAGCTCCAGCTCTCCAACCGGCACGAGCTGACCCGCTGGGCCACGGCCCGCCGCCTGGTCTGACGCGGCCCGCCCGGGGCCTCACGCCGGGCGGGAGGCCCCGGCCCAGGGCATCGAGGAGATCGGTGCGATGCGGACCGGGGCGCCGGGGTGCGGGGCGTGGATCATCTGGCCGTTGCCGATGTACAGGCCGACGTGACTGATCCCGGAGTAGAAGAACACCAGGTCACCGGGGGCGAGCTGGTCGCGGGAGACCCGGTGGCCGGCATTGATCTGGGTGTAGGTGGTGCGCGGCAGGGAGACCCCGGCCGCCTTCCAGGCCGCCTGGGTCAGCCCCGAGCAGTCGAAGGAGCCGGGCCCGGTGGCCCCCCAGACGTACGGCTTGCCGAGCGCCCCGTAGGCGAAGGCCACCGCCTTGGCCGCGCGCGAACCGTCGCCGGGCGGCGCGGCCACCGAGGTCGCGGCGGAGCCCGCGCCGGTGGCGGGTCCCGCGCCCTGGGCCTCGTACCGCGCGCGCTCCTCGGCCGTGAGCCTGGCCAGCAGCTGCTTCGCGGCGTCGAGCTTGCCCTCGATGACGGACTTGCGGCCGGAGAGTTCGGCCTCGCGGGCGCGCAGCTCCGAGAGCCGGCCCGCCGCCTTCTCGCGCAGCCGCCCGACCTCGTCGAGCTGGCGGCGTACGGAGGCCACCTCCGAGGCGGTGCGGTCCCCGGCCCGCGTGATGAAGGCGGCCCGGTCGAGGTAGTCCTGCGGGTCGTCGGCGAGCGCGAGCTGGACGGCGGTGCCCAGGCTCCCGCTGCGGTACTGCGAGGCGGCGAGCGATCCGAGGGCGCTGCGCGCGCTGTTCAAGCGGTCGGTCTTGCGGGCCGTCTCGTCGCGCAGTTCGGTCAGCGACTTCTGCGCGGCCTCCGCCTTCTCCTTCGCCCCGTTGTACTGCTCCGTCGCCGCCTCGGCCTCCTCGTAGAGCCGGTCCACCTGGGCCTTGACCTGGTCCGGGGTGAGCTGGGGGTCGGCCTGCGAGGTGCCTTCGTAGGCGGTGGCGGTGGCAGCGCCCGCCAGGGCGAGGGTGGCGGCGGTGCGGAGGGTGCCGCCGGAGAGGAGCGGGCGCTGCCTGGGCTTTCGATGACTGGCCACGGGGGCCTCACGTCCTTCCCTGCTGATCCGTCGTGCGGGTCTTGGGGGAGGACGCTAAACCTGGAGGTAACGGGAAGATGTCGAGATGATCCGAACTGCCCGGAGCTGATCCACACTGGTTCTCTTTGTCGTCCGACGACCGTTCGTGGACGCCGTTTTGACGACGGGCCCGACACGCCCTAGCCGGGACGGACGCTCCCGTACATCGGCTGGTAGTGGATCGAGTCCTCGCGGACGTACGCTCCCGGGCGCGGGGCGTGGATCATCCGGCCGCCGCCGACGTACAGCCCGACGTGGCTGATGTCGTCGTAGAAGAAGACCAGGTCACCGGGGCGCAGGTCGGCCGTCGCGATCCGCGGGCCCGCCTTGACCTGGTCCCACGTGGTGCGCGGCAGGTCGATGCCCGCCGCACGCCAGGCGGCCTGGGTCAGCCCCGAGCAGTCGTAGGAGCCGGGTCCGGTGGCCCCCCACACGTACGGCTTGCCCAGCTGGGCCCGCGCGAAGGCGACCGCCCGCGCGCCGTGCGCCGAGGCCGGTGCGTCCGCGGGCGCCGGGCCGCCCGGGGCCTCGGCCCCCGCGCCCGCCTCCAGCTCCGCGAGCCGACTCCGCTCGGCCCGGGTCAGCCCCGTGAGCAGGGCGTTCGCCTCGGCCAGCCGGTCCTGGACCGCCTGCTTGCGCCGCCGCAGCTCCGCCTGCGAGGACTCCACTTCGCTCAGCGCCCCGGCCGCTTCCGCCCTTCGCTTCGAGGTGTTCAGCCGTTGCTGCCGCGCGTCCGCCAGGAGGTGCTCGCCGCGGTCCCCGAGCCGGGACATCAGGTGTTCCTGGGTGAAGAAGCCCTGCGGATCGGTGCCGAGCAGCAGCGTGGCGGCGCCGCCCAGGGGACCGGCGCCCCGGTACTGGGCCGCCGCCAGGCTGCCCAGCAGGCGCCGGGTCTCGTTCAGCCGCTGCGTGTCGCGGGCGACCTGGTCCATCAGCGCGACCAGCTTCGCCCGCTGTACGGCCACCCGCTCGGCGGCCGCGTCGTACTCCTGGGTGGCGGTCCCGGCCTGCCGCTGGAGCGCGTCCACCCGGGAGCGCACCTCCTCCACGGAGGGCCGCGGGGCCGGGACGGCCGGGGCGGCCAGGACCGGCTGCTGGGGGAGCAGCCCCAGCGCGGCGACGGCTGCGGTGGTGACGGCGCCCAGTCGGCCCGCGGTGGCCGCCGGGGTGCTCGGGTGCGCTCGGGTGCGCGGCTTGCGGTGGGGGGAGGGAGCGGGGTGGGACACGGGCCGGCACCTCCTTCCGGTTGGCGCTGGACGCTAGCGCCGCCGCGCGGGGCTGGGAAGGGTCCGGGAGCATATGCGGCACCGAATTTCCGGGGCCGGAACCGGCTGTCGGTCCCGGGCCCTAGACTCGGAAGGCGATGAGCAGCCTCTTTGACGACAGTTTCCTGGCGGACCTCACCCCCTCCCACGAGGAGCCTCCGCCGCCGCCCGAGGACCACGCCCCCGAGCCGGGCGCCGACGACCTCTTCGGGGGTCGCTTCGACGCGCCCCCGAGCGGGGACGCGTACTACCGGGGCGGGTCCCCCCGGACGGTCATCGACCCGGAGGCGCTGCTCGTCGGCCTCAATGACGAACAGCGCGCCGCCGTCGTGCACGCGGACTCCCCGCTGCTGATCGTGGCGGGCGCCGGTTCCGGCAAGACCCGGGTGCTGACCCACCGCATCGGCCACCTGCTGGGCGCCCGCGGGGTCCACCCCGGCCAGATCCTGGCGATCACCTTCACCAACAAGGCCGCCGGAGAGATGAAGGAGCGCGTCGGGGAGCTGGTCGGCCCGCGCGCGAACGCGATGTGGGTGATGACCTTCCACAGCGCGTGCGTGCGCATCCTGCGCCGCGAGTCCAAGCTCCTCGGCTTCACCTCGTCCTTCTCGATCTACGACGCGGCGGACTCGAAACGGCTGATGGCGCTCGTCTGCCGGGACCTCGACCTGGACCCCAAGCGCTTCCCGCCGAAGTCGTTCAGCGCGAAGGTCTCCAACCTGAAGAACGAGCTGATCGACGCCGACGCCTTCGCCGTACAGGCGGTGGACGGCTTCGAGAAGACCGTCGCCCAGGCGTACGCGATGTACCAGGCGCGGCTGCGCGAGGCCAACGCCCTCGACTTCGACGACATCATCATGACCACGGTGCACCTGCTCCAGGCGTTCCCGGACGTCGCCGAGCACTACCGGCGCCGCTTCCGCCACGTCCTGGTCGACGAGTACCAGGACACCAACCACGCGCAGTACACGCTCGTGCGCGAGCTGGTCGGCACCGGGTACCCGGACCTGGCGCCCGCCGAGCTGTGCGTCGTGGGTGACGCGGACCAGTCGATCTACGCCTTCCGCGGCGCGACCATCCGCAACATCCTCCAGTTCGAGGAGGACTACCCGAACGCGACGACGATCCTGCTGGAGCAGAACTACCGCTCCACCCAGACGATCCTGTCCGCCGCCAACGCGGTCATCGAGCGCAACGAGAACCGCCGCCCCAAGAACCTGTGGACGCAGGCCGGGTCGGGCGCCGGGATCACCGGCTACGTCGCGGACACCGAGCACGACGAGGCGCAGTTCGTCGCCGACGAGATCGACCGGCTGACGGACGCGGGCGACGCGAAGGCGGGCGACGTCGCCGTCTTCTACCGCACCAACGCCCAGTCCCGCGTGTTCGAGGAGATCTTCATCCGGGTCGGCCTGCCCTACAAGGTCGTCGGCGGAGTGCGGTTCTACGAGCGCAAGGAGGTCCGGGACGTCCTGGCCTACCTGCGGGTGCTCTCGAACCCCGAGGACGCGGTGCCGCTGCGCCGGATCCTGAACGTGCCCAAGCGCGGCATCGGCGACCGCGCCGAGGCGATGATCGACGCGCTGTCGCTGCGCGAGAAGATCACCTTCCCGCAGGCGTTGAAGCGCGTGGACGAGGCGTACGGCATGGCCGCGCGCTCGACCAACGCGGTGAAGCGGTTCAACGTGCTCATGGAGGAACTGCGCACGATCGTCGACTCGGGCGCGGGCCCGGCCGTGGTGCTGGAAGCGGTCCTGGAGCGCACGGGCTACCTCGCCGAGCTCCAGGCCTCGACCGACCCGCAGGACGAGACGCGGATCGAGAACCTCCAGGAACTCGCGGCCGTGGCGCTGGAGTTCGAGCAGGCGCGGGCGGCCGCCGCGGACGCGGCCCCGGCGGCGCCCGAGGCCGACGCAGAGGCCGGGCAGGCGGCGGTCGACGCGGGCGCGGACGCCGATCCGGACGCGGGCGCCCCGCCCGCGGCGCCGGGACCGGGCACGCTCGCGGAGTTCCTGGAGCAGGTCGCGCTGGTGGCCGACTCCGACCAGATCCCCGACGAGGACACCGAGGGCACGGGCGTCATCACCCTGATGACCCTGCACACCGCCAAGGGCCTGGAGTTCCCGGTGGTCTTCGTGACCGGCATGGAGGACGGGGTCTTCCCGCACATGCGGGCGCTCGGCCAGACCAAGGAGCTGGAGGAGGAGCGGCGCCTCGCCTACGTCGGGATCACCCGGGCGCGCGAGCGGCTGTACCTGACCCGCTCCTCGATGCGCAGCGCCTGGGGCACGCCCTCCTACAACCCGCCCTCGCGGTTCCTGGAGGAGATCCCGGACCAGTACCTCCAGTGGAAGCGGACGGGGGCGCAGAAGCCCGCGGGCCCGATGCGCGGTTCCACCGGCTCCCGCTCGGGCGGTGGCGGCGGGGCCTCCTTCGGCACCTCGCCCGAGTCGTTCCTGTCGTCCTCGCGGTCCAAGTCGGGCCCCTCGGGCTTCGCGACGCGCCGGACCTCGGACAAGCCGGTCATCACGCTGCTGGTGGGGGACCGGGTCACGCACGACCAGTTCGGGCTGGGCACGGTGATGGAGGTCAAGGGGACCGGCGCGGACGCGCAGGCCACCATCGACTTCGGGGACGAGAAGCCGAAGCGGCTGCTGCTGCGGTACGCGCCCGTCCAGAAGCTGTAGGCCGCCGGCCGTACGCACGAGAAGGGGGCGGGGCCCGGGGAGTTCACCCCGGGCC
>NZ_JBHWLC010000024.1:0-106071 GCF_042730635.1 Streptomyces sp. NPDC059917 | reverse complement strand
CGGCGGAACACCGCCGCCGGGGCCGGGCGCGTCGCGTTCAGGACCGGCCGGAGCCCCCGGCCGGGCGGCGGGGGCCCAGCTTCGCGGCGCGGGCCGCGACGCCCCACTGCGTGACCCGCCACAGGGCCTCGACCACGATGTCGCGGCTCATCTTGCTGTCGCCGAACTCGCGCTCGACGAAGGTGATGGGCACCTCGACCACGTGGAAGCCCTCGCCGACGGCCCGGCGCGCCAGGTCCACCTGGAAGCAGTACCCGGCCGAGGCGACCCGCTCCAGGCCCAGCCCCTCCAGCGTCTCCCGGCGGAAGGCGCGGTAGCCGCCGGTGACGTCGCGGATCGGCACGTCCAGCATCAGCCGGGAGTACGTCGAACCGCCGCGCGAGAGCAGCACCCGGTGCCGGGGCCAGTTGACCACCCGGCCGCCGGGCACCCAGCGCGAACCGAGCACCAGGTCGGCCCCCTTGAGGGCGGTGAGCAGCCGGGGCAGTTCCTCGGGCTGGTGGGAGCCGTCGGCGTCCATCTCGACCAGGACGCCGTAGTCGCGCTCCAGGCCCCAGGCGAAGCCCGCCAGGTAGGCGGCGCCCAGCCCTTCCTTGCCCTTGCGGTGCAGGACGTGGACCTGCTCGTCGACCGCGGCCAGCTCGTCGGCGAGCTTGCCGGTGCCGTCGGGGCTGTTGTCGTCCGCCACCAGGACGTGCGCCCGGGGAACCGCCGCGCGTACGCGGGCGACGATCGGGCCGATGTTCTCCGCCTCGTTGTAGGTCGGAATGATCACCAGCACCGTGCCGAGCGGGCCGTAGCGCCGCTCACCGCCGTCACTCACAGATTCCCCTTTTCGCTGCTCCCCGTCCCGTCACTGCGCACCGATTTTAGAACAGCGGGGACGGTGCGACGGAGAATCGGGGCCCGGGGTCCTTCGGGCCGGCCGGGCGCCCGCTGGCTGCGGGCCGCCGTGACCGTTGTCTACTGGACTCCGGGCCCCGATCGGGGCCACCCGCCCCGAGCTCCGGCGGAGCAGGGAGGGACCCCGGTCCGGCGAAACCTTCCCTCGCCCCCGAGGCGCGGGCGCGCTGAGCGGACGGATCCCTCCGGCACGGGCGTCCCGTGGTGGACCGGGCCGAACCTATCCGGGTCCGGGGGCCGCTGCCGAACCGAGGCCGGACGGATCACCCCTGTGGGCGTACGAATGCCTCCCGGCCACCGACGACGGTGGCCAGGCAGACGGGCAGCGCGGCCCCGGGGGTCAGGACCGGCAGGCCGGGCGTGCCCGAGCGCGGGTCGGTGGACCAGCGCGCGACCCGGTCGTCGGGGGCCTGCACCACCAGCTCGTCGGTCCGCCACAGGGCGTAGTCCGCCGGGGCGCCCGGCACCAGCACCCCCGCGTCGTCGCGGCCCAGGGCCCGCCAGCCGCCCCGGGTGTGCGCGGTGAAGGCGGCCCGTACGGAGATCCGGTGCTCCGGGGTCCGGTGGAAGGCGGCCGCGCGCACGGTGCCCCAGGGATCGAGCGGGGTGACCGGGGCGTCGGAGCCGAAGGCCAGCGGGACGCCCGCCTTGAGCATCGCGGCGAAGGGGTTCAGGGTGCGGGCCCGCTCGGCGCCGAGGCGGTCGGCGTACATCCCCTGCGCGCCGCCCCAGGCGGCGTCGAAGGCGGGCTGGACGGAAGCGGTGAGGCCCAGCTCGGCGAAGGCGGCGATGGTCTGCGGGGTCATCATCTCGGCGTGCTCGACGCGGTGCCGGGCGGCGCGCACCCGGTCCAGGCCCAGCTTGTCGGCCGCGGCGCGGACGCCCTCGACGACGGCGGTGAGCGCGGCGTCCCCGATGGCGTGGAAACCGGCCTGGAGGCCCGCCTCGGTGCAGGCGGCCACGTGGGCGCCCACCTCGGCGGCGTCGAGGTAGCCGGTGCCCGTGTGGGCGGCGTCCGCGTAGGGGGCGTGCAGGCAGGCGGTGTGCGAGCCGAGGGCGCCGTCGACGAAGAGGTCGCCGGCGGCGCCGACCGCGCCGAGCTCCCGGGCCAGCGCGAGGTCGCGGTCGGCCCAGTAGCCGAAGACCCGGGGGCCGGGCCGCTCGCGCGCGAGGTTCAGCAGGTCGTGGAAGTCCTCGGCCGAGGAGATGTCGGGGCCGCCGCACTCGTGGACGGATCCGATGCCGAGCGAGGCCGCGTGGTCGAGGGCGGCCCGCTGGGCCTCGGCGCGCTGGGCGGGGGTGACGGCGGCGAGCGCGGCCGCCCGGACGGCGTGGTGGTCCCCGCGGGTCAGCGGCTCGTCGCCGGTGTGCCGCACGGACGGGACGAGGTCGAGCAGGGCGGTGGTGACCACGGCCGAGTGCACGTCGACCCGGCTGAGGTAGAGCGGGCGGCCGCCGGTCGCCTCGTCCAGCTCGGAGCGCCGCGGCGCGCGCCGCTCGGGCCAGCGGGCCGCGTCCCAGCCGTGCCCGAGGAGCACCCGGTCGGCGGGCCGCCGCTCGGCGTACGCCCGTACGAGCGCCAGCGCGTCCGCCAGCGTGTCGGCCCCGGTGAGGTCCAGGCCGGTCAGGGCGAGGCCGGTGGCCGTGACGTGCACGTGGGCGTCGGTGAAGGCGGGGGTGACCAGCGCGCCGTCCAGGTCGACGACCTCGTCGACGCCCTGGGCGAAGGCGTCGGCGGCGCCGTCGGAGCCCACCCAGGCGATGTGGCCGCGCTCGACGACCATCGCGGTGGCGAAGGGGTCGGCGGGGCTGTGCACTTCGCCCCGGCGGAGCAGGACGGTGGGCAGGTCGGATGCGGCGGCGGCGCGGTCGGTCATGGGAACAGTCTCGCCGGTCCGTGCCCGCCGCCCGACCAGGGGTCCGCCGCGGCGGACCCCTGGTCGGGTCACACCCTGGGCGGCCTGGCCTCGTACGGGGTGGACAGCACCACGGTGGTGCGGGTCGAGACGTGGGCCAGGGCGCGGACCCGGCCCAGCAGGTCCTCCAGCTCCAGCGGGGTCGCCACCCGGACCTTCAGGATGTAGTTCTCGTCGCCCGCCACACTGTGACAGGCCTCGATCTCGGGGACCCCGGCCAGTCGGTCCGCGATGTCGTCCGGGGCGCTCGGGTCGAACGGCTTCGCCGAGATGAAGGCGGTCAGGGGCAGCCCGACGGCCTCCGGGTCGACGACGGCCGCGTAGCCGCGGATCACCCCGCGCTGCTCCAACCGGCGTACCCGCTGGTGCACCGCGGACGTGGACAACCCCGTCGCCTTGCCCAGGTCGGTGTAGCTCATCCGCCCGTCCCGCACGAGCAGATCCACGATCTGGCGGTCCAGCTCCTCCATTGCACTCATAGCCGCCCAACCTATTGCCCCGGGGCGCTCCAGGCCCAGTGGTGTCCACGGACAAGTGGCACCTGCGGCGGGCATGTGACCAAGGCCACAGGGGTATGCAGGCGTACGCGGGGTGGTTGTGGTTACTCGTGCCGCGCGACGGGAAGTGCTTGCTGTGGCCGTGGCCGAACGTCTCGCCCGGCCCACCCAAGGGGGAACAACCATGCAGAACACCAAGCGCGCGGGTCGCACCGCACCGGCACCGCACGAACGGGCCGAACCTCTCGACGGCGAGTACGGCGACTTCGACCAGGACGCCGACTACGCGGACTTCGCCGAGGGCGCCCTGGCCTTCGACGTCCACCACGCCGTCTGCCCCGACTGCGGGCAGTCGATCGCGCTGGTCGCGGACGAGGAGTTCCTGCCGGAGCACGGGCTCTGCCTGAGCCCGTGGAACCCCTTCGGCATGACGGTGTGCGCGGGCACGGGCCGGCCCGCCGCCGACGCGCGGACGGGCACCGGGGCCGGCGACCGGGAGCTCGAGCCGGTCGTGGTCCTCACGCTCCCCCAGGGCCTCGACTGGCGGACGCAGCCCTTCTCGCACGTCGGCGGTCCGGGCTCGCGTCCTGTCCAGCACGTCCAGGCGGCCTGACGGGTCAGTCCCGGTTCCAGTAGGTCCCCTGCACCATGGCGGCGATGCTGGCGTGGTGCAGGATCAGGCCGTCCGGGTCCGCCGGGACCTCCACCTCGCCGAAGTGGGCCTGGCGGTAGGCGATCCGCAGCATCACGATGCCGTGCCGCAGGGCCGCGTACAGCGTGTGGAAGTCCATGTCCCGCGGGGTGTGTCCGGTCAGCTCCGCGTAGCGGCGCTCCAGGTCGTCCCGGCGCAGGAAGTCCGGCAGGCCGGGCTGTCCGAAGCCGACGGTGAGGTCCTGGAAGAAGCGGTGGAGGTAGACCGTCCACCCGAGGTCGACCTCGCGGGGGGCGTACGCCGCCATCTCCCAGTCCAGGACGGCGACCGGCCGGAAGCCGTCGTAGACCACGTTGCCGATCCGGGCGTCGCCCCAGTTCAGGACGGCGGGCCCCTCGTCGTCCGGCCAGATCTCCTCCAGCCGGTCGAAGGCCCGCTCCAGCAGCGGCGAGCGGGCCAGGCCGCCCACCACCCACTCGTAGTAGGCGCGTTGGGCGTCGACGTGCCGGCGCAGCGGGCTGCCGGTGCCCTCGGGGAGCAGGAACTCGGCCCGCTCGGCGGGGAACTGGTCGTGCAGCCGGGCGAGCAGGGAGATGCTCGCCTCCTGGAGCCCGGCCCGCTCGGCGTCGCTCGCCGCGTGCAGCCAGTTGCCCTCGTAGGTGTAGGGCATGACGTCGGGCGGCACCCGCCCCTCGGCGCGGGCCATCACGAAGAACGGCGCGCCGAGCGGTCCGGGGTCCGCCTCCAGCCACTGCACGCGCGGCACGGGCAGGTCGGTGTGCTCGGCGACCAGGCTCATCACCCGGTGCTGGCGGGGCATGTCGTAGGTGGGGAAGACCGTGTAGGCCGCCGGGTCGGCGGCCAGGCGCAGCGCGCACTCCTTGACCGGCGTGTCGGGGTGCTCGATGTCGAAGAGCAGGGTCTCGCTGGACATGCCGTTGGAGCCGGGGACGCGGATGTTGGTGACCTCCGCGCCGGGGAGGTCGGCGGCGAGCCAGGCCGCGAGGCGACGGCCGAGCTCCTCGGGTTCGCGGGTGGAGGTGCGGGGACGTGGTGCCGTGGCCATGGCCACCCCTTTCCTGCGGGGTTCGTTCGGGGGTCCGGGGGTCCTGGTGTCCGAGCGCTACGGGGCGACGGATCCGTAGTCGGTGAAGCCGCTCGGGTCGTGGCGGCCGAAGCTGCCGTGCTCGAAGATGCCGAATCCGGTCCGCCCCTCCAGGGTGAAGCGGGCGGAGTGGTCGGTGACGCCGTAGGCGGCCATGGGGTGGGCGGCCGGGTCGGAGAGGTCGTAGACGCGGCGGTCGGTCCAGCCGCGCCCCTGCCAGCTGCCGTGCTGCCAGTCGGTGGCGGGCGGGTAGCCGGCGCCGACGGCGAGCGGTGAGGAGTTCAGGATCTCCACGCCGAGTTCGAGGGGTTTGCGCGCCGGATCGGTGAGGTGGATGACGGCGCTCTCGGGGTGCCGGCTGCCGGACCGGTAGCGGATGTCGGCCTGGGGCCACCCGAGCTGTACGTCGCCCCGCCCGGCGGCGTCGGGGAAGACCTGCACGGCTTCGTTCAGGGCGCGGTGGCCGTCGGCGTCCTCCTGGACGATGACCATCAGGAAGCGGTCCTCGAAGCGGACGGGGACCCAGAGCCAGTGGAAGCCCTCGGTGCGGTGCTCCTCGGCCGCGCGGCCGCCCTCCTCGCCGGGGATCGGCCGCACGCCCCAGCTGCGGTCCCGGGTGCCGGTCCACTCGCCCTCGGCGAGGTGGATCTCCTCGCCCTTGGCCCGGATGGTGCCGGTGACCGAGCCCGCCTGCACGAAGCGGCGGCCCTCCAGCATCAGCCGGTCGCCGCGCCGCTGGACGTGGTGCGGCTCCCAGACCGCGGGGAAGGCGGTGGTCCAGGTGATGTCGTACGAGAGCCCGTCCGGGTCGTCGGGGTCCGCGGCGCAGTGCAGGGTCAGGGTGCGCAGCGGGACGTCCACGGTGATGCGCAGCGGGCCGACGGACAGGTTCATCCGGTCGTCGGTGAGGGCGTCGGAGGCGCGGACGGCGAGGAGTTCGTCACCGAGGCGCAAGGTGGCGTAGGCGTCGATGACCCCGGTGTTGGGGTAGACGCCGAGGCCGAGGATGAGGACGGCGCGTCCCGCGTGGTCGAAGACGTGGAAGATGCAGCGGTCGTAGGCGTTGCGGTCCCCGGTGGCGACGTACTTCATGGACAACGGGGCCTGGTGGACGGGGTATTCGTCAAGGGCGATGGGTCGGTCCGCGGGCATGGCAAACCTCCTGGGCGCGGGTCGGCTCGGCGGATATGACGGTACGTCAGAAACTGCGCCCGGGGCCAGAGTCGTGTCACTCGCTGACAGATCGGGGCCCGCGCGGTGCGCCGCGCCGCCCGGACCAGGGGACGCCTCGAACGGATACCCGCACGACGGCGGCGATTACCCCGTGCGCGCGCGTCGCGTTGGCCGGGCATGAACACGCTGGAGGCTTCCACGGGACGGCGGCGACGACCGGCGCCCCCCGGTTACGAAGAATCGGTTCATCGCCCGGCCGACCCACCCATCTACCGGGCGATGATGGCCCGCTGGGCGGACGACGGACGCACCCTGCCGGGCCGCCGCGACCCGGAGTGGTCCCGGATCGCCGCCGCCCCCGTCTGGCCGGGCGGCCCGCTGTACGGCGGCTAGGTGGCGCCCGACCGGCCACGATCACCGGGCTGACCGGCCGCGATCACCGGGCTGACCTGCGACGATGGACGGATGAGCGAGCGTGAGTGGCAGGCGTTGACCAGGTCCGAGGAGGCCTTCATGGTCAACTCGTACGAGACCGACATCCTGGCCGGTGTCCGGGGAGACCTCGACGAGGCCGATCAGGGCCGACCCGCGAAGGAACTGGCGGGGATCCTGCTCGGTCTCGTCGAGCGCGGTTGGATCGAGGTCCGCCGCGTCGCGCCGTGGACGCCCCCGTCCGGGGGACAGGGCTTCCAGGCCGGGGAGCCGGTGCCCCGCGATCAGCTCCGGGCGGTCCTGGAGGACCCGGCCACCTGGGAGTACCCGGAGGGCGACTGGATCGGCGCCGTGATCCTGGTGGAGACCGAAGCGGGCAAGCGGATCACCCGGCTCTCCCCCGAGGAGCTGCCCTAGGCGCGGCCGCGGCCGCGGCCCCGTGGCCTACCGGGCGCCCAGGACCATCCACTTGCCGGGCTCCGCCAGGGGCTCGAACCCGACCTTGGCGTAGACCCCGTGGGCGTCCGCGGTGGCCAGCATGATGCGGCGCAGCCCGTACGGGGCGAGGTGGTCGCGGACGGCCGTGGCCAGGGCCGTGCCGAGGCCCGCGCCGCGGGCGGCGGGGTCGACGTAGACGTCGCAGAGCCAGGCGAAGGTGGCCCGGTCGGTCAGTACCCGGGCGTAGGCCAGTTGGCGGCCCGAAGTGCGGTCGTAGGCACCGAAGTTGAGGGAGCCCGCGATGGCCAGCTCCTGCTTCTCGCGCGAGCGGCCGAGCGCCCAGTAGGCGTCCCGCGAGAGCCAGTCGTGGATCCGCTCCACGTCGAGGCGCGCCGGATCCGTGGAGATCTCCCAGTCGGGCCCGTCGCCCGCGGCCACCGCGTCGGCCCAGTCGGTCCGGTAGTACGCGAGGCGCTCGTCCTCGGCGCACGGCCGCATCCCGGCCGCGACCATGACCCGCCGCGAGGCCGCGTTGTCGAGGTCGGCGTCGCCCACCACGGCGGCGACGCCCCGGGAGCGCGCCAGGGCGAGCAGGGCGCGCAGCGCCTCCGTGGCGTGGCCGCGGCCCCGGGCGGCGGGGACCAGGCCGTAGCCGACGGTGACCTCGCCGCTCGCGCCCGGCGCTCCGTGGAAGCCGACCCCGCCCACCACGGACCCGCCGTCGCGCAGCCGGATCTCGTACGGGCCGAAGGGCCGGGGGTCCCCGGTGTCCGCGCAGGTCCGCAGGAACCGCCGCAGCACGCCCAGGTCGCCGGCCGACGGGTAGCCCGGCGCCCACGGCGCCGCGTCGGCGCCCTCTCCGGCGAGGATCCGCTCGGCTTCGGCGGGGCTGAGGGGGTGGAGCACGAGGCGCTCCGTCATCACGTCATCCATGACCGATGGCTACCAGAGCGCCCCCGCGGACCGCACCCGGGTTTCCCGCGGGCGCGGCCCCGAGCGGGCTCAGCGGGACTCGGGACCCGCGAGGTGGCGGGCGATGACCATCCGCTGGATCTGGTTGGTGCCCTCGACGATCTGGAGCACCTTGGCCTCGCGCATCAGGCGCTCGACCGGGAAGTCGGCGGTGTAGCCGTACCCGCCGAGGACCTGGACCGCGTCCGTGGTGACGGCCATGGCCGCGTCGGTGCAGAAGAGCTTCGCCATGGCCGCCTGGCGGGAGAAGGGCTTGCCCGCGTCGCGCAGCCGCGCCGCCGCCAGGTACAGCGCGCGGCCCGCCTCGATCTTGGTGGCCATGTCGGCCAGCATGAAGCGCAGGCCCTGGAAGTCGGCGATGGGGTGCCCGAACTGCTTGCGGTCCAGGGCGTACGCCAGGGCCTCGTCCAGCGCCGCCTGGGCGACGCCGATCGCGCAGGCCGCGATGCCGAGGCGGCCCGCGTCCAGCGCGGCCAGCGCGATGCCGAAGCCCTGGCCCTCCTCGCCGATGCGGCGGGCGTCGGGGACCCGTACCCCGTCGAAGTGCAGCTGGGCGGTGGGCGAGCCCTTCATGCCCATCTTCTTCTCGGGGACGGCCGCCGTCAGGCCGGGCGCGTCGCCGGGCACCAGGAAGGCGGTGATCCCCTTGGGCCCGGGCACGCCGGTGCGCGCGAGGACCGTGTAGAAGTCGGCGACCCCGCCGTGGGTGATCCACGCCTTGGTGCCGGTCAGTATCCAGTCCTCGCCGTCGCGGACGGCCTTGGTGGCCAGCGAGGCGGCGTCCGATCCGGCGGCCGGCTCGGAGAGGCAGTAGGCGCCGAGCAGCCCGCCGCCGAGCATCGCGGGCAGGTGCTCGCCCTGCTGCTCCTTGGTGCCGTACCCGGCCAGGCCGTGGCAGGCGAGCGAGTGCACGCTGACGCCGAGGCCGACGGTCAGGCGGGCCGCCGCCAGCTCTTCGAGGACCTGGAGGTAGACCTCGTACGGCTGGTCGCCGCCACCGACCTCGCCCGCGTACGGGAGGCCCAGCAGCCCGGACTCGGAGAGGAGGGTGAACACCTCACGGGGGAACCGGCCGGCGTCCTCCTCCTCGGCGGCCCGGGGACGGATCTCCCGCTGCGCGATCTCGCGCACGAGCGCGATCAGGTCGCGGGACTCCTCGGTGGGCAGCTGACGGTCCACCGGCTGCGGGGCGCGGTCGGTCATGGCGGCGCTCTCCTCCTTCATCGGGCACGGCGGCGGCGCGCGAAAAGGGGTGGAACGCGCCGCCGGGTCTCGGTGCTCTTGCAGCCGATGTTGCCCTCCCGGATCACAGAAGGGCCTGGCCAGCGGCTGTGGCGGCTTGAGTATGCCCGATCAGGCGCGTTCCGTCACGGGTGCGAGGAATCACTCGCTCGGCCCGGACCGACCCGACCGGCCCCTTCGGAGTCCTCCGCGGGCGGCGGGGCCGGGTACTGCGGGAGGAACTCCCCGATCACCATCAGCGTCGTGCGCAACTGCCGTACGAGGAGGGCCCCGAAGGTGGCACGGTCGGGGTGGTCCGGTTCGCCCTCGGTGCCGATCCATTCGAGGGTGGCGCCCTCGACGCCGGAGAGCCAGCCGACGAGGGCCAGCCGGGCCAGCGGGGGAAGGGCGCGGTGGCCGTAGGCGCCCTCGGCGATGGTGGCGACCAGCTCGGCGCGGACCGCGTCGCGGAGGGCGAGGACCTCGGCGTCGGAGCCGACGCCGCCCGTGACGATGGTCCGGTAGGCGGCGTGGTGCTGCTCCGCGTAGTGGAGGTAGCCGTCGATGGTGCGGCGGGCCCGCTCGGGCGCGGGCAGCTCGGTCTCCCCGCCGGCCCGGGCGACGAGTCCGTTGACGGAGTCCTCGACGATGGCGAGGTAGTAGCCGCGCTTGCTCGTGAAGTAGTAGTAGATCAGCCCCTTGGCGACCCCGGCGTGCTTGGCGATGTCGTCCATCGACAGTGCGTCGTACGAGGTGTCGGCGAACAACTTCCGGCCGGTCGCTATGAGTTCGGCCCGCCGAACCTGCGATCGCTCGGTCTTGCCGCGCTGTTGACTATTATTCAAATTCAGCCCTAGCCTCGAACTGCCACAGGATGCCCGCAGTATGGCAGACCTGCGTGGCCCCGCTCCTTCGCACTTCCCCTGCGCACCGGACGACGTACGGGAGGCCCCACCGCCATGAGCACGACCCCCACCAACGCAGCCGCCACGAGCACCCCGGACCGCAACCCGCCCGAGGGCCGGGTCAATTGGAAGAAGACGGCCGTCGCCGCGCTCCCCGCCTTCGTCGCGGTCGGCGCGATGGCGATGGTGATGGCCCAGGGCGCGCTCGCCGCGTCCTTCGCCGTCTCCGGCACCAGCTTCCAGGTCTCCTCCTCCAACCTCAGCAGCAAGGGCCTGTCCTCCTACGTGCAGACGGACCGCTCCGTCGACGGCAAGGGACACCCGGTCGCCCTGCTCGGCATCGGGGAGGCGACGCTCACCGACATCTGCCAGTCCGCCTCGGTCGACACCCCGGTCGGCAAGGTCGTCTTCAAACTGACCGCGGGCGGCCCGGCCGGGAACGTCACCGCGAACAACCTGATCATCGACGGCGAGGACCTGACCGGCGACGCCCGCTTCGGCACCGCCCAGATCGGCCGCGACGCCTCGACCCTGGACCAGGTGCCCGGGGTCAAGGGCGAGGCCGGGAAGTTCGGCCTCCAGGCCGGGGACATCGAGGTCGCGGGCGTGCGCTCGCACGCCTGGTCGGCGACCGGCGGCGACTTCCGGCTCAAGGGGCTCAAGCTGGACGTGGCCCTGGACGGCAAGCAGTGCTTCTAGGCCGCTCCTTCGGGATCCTCGCGGGCCCGCGTCGGACGGCGGCACGGAACACGGGGTGGCTGGAGCGACGGCTGCCCTGGCCCGGGCCCCGGGCCAGGCTGCGGGCCTGGCGCCGGACCCGGCCGTTCTGGGGCGGGCTGCTGCTGGTGCTGGGCGGGACCGAGCTGCTGCTGGTCCCGCTCTCCCCGCTGACCATCCTGGTCAGTCTGGGCCTCGGCGGGATCGCCGCGATCGGGATCGGGCTCGCGCTGATCGCGGCGGGCCTCTTCCTCTGGTTCCTGCCGCAGGCCCGTGCGTACGTCAGCATCCACGCGCTGCTGCTGTCGGTGCTGTCCTTCGTCGCGACCAACCTGGGCGGGTTCCTGCTCGGCATGCTGCTCGGGATCACGGGCAGCGCCCTGGCCTTCGGCTGGACCCCGCTGCCCGATCCGGACGGGGCCGAGGAGGGCCCGTACCGGCGGGCGCCGGAGCGCGGCGGAGGGCGCACCCTGGCCGCCGCGCTGCCGGTGGTGCTCCTCGCCGCGCTGGCGACCGGCGCTCCCCCGGCGCGGGCCGCGGCCGGAGCCGGTCCGCCGACGGCCCCGCGCACTCCCCCGACGGTCACCACCTCGCTCTTCGCCCCGCAGGGGTTCACCCTCGCCGGGGTCACCCAGGTGCCCACGGTCGACGGGCCGCTCAAGGTGCTGGTGCTGAAGATGCGGGCGGCCAAGCTCTTCGACTACCGGCTGCGGACCCGCGACGGGCGCGAGGAGTACGGGCTCGCCGCCAGGACCCTCGACCTGAGCGGCGACGTGACCCTGTACCTCACCAAGTTCAGCGGCTGCATCGAAGGGCTGCTGTGCGTCACCTTCACGCCCGACGGGCTGCCCGCGCCGCCGATCATCCCGCCCTTCGTCTTCATGACCGACGTCCGCGCCGAACAGGCGCTGGTCACCTCCGACCTGATCGTCACCGACGGGCTCCGGCTGGAGGCCACGTGATCCCCGTCCAGGCCGCGCCGCTGTGGGCCTACGGGATCGGCGCGACCTTCGCGGTCGCCGCCGGGCGCCAGCTCCAGTGGTGGGAGCGCTCGGTGCGGGGCGAGGGCGTCCGCACGCGCAGCCGCGCGGCCCAGCCCTACCTCGCGCTCACGGTGCTGTACGCGGCGCTGCTGCTCGCGCCGAGCGGGGCGTACCTGCTGTGGCAGGACCCGGCCTGGGCGACGATGCAGGTGGCGCGCGACCACCGAGGGGTGTGGGCCGGCTTCGCGCTCTTCCAGACCGGCTCGATGGTGGTCGGGGCGCTGCTCGGCTTCCTGGCGGCGCGACTGTTCGTGCTGGTGGGGGCGGGGTACTGGGGGTACCTACAGGCCGTCGCCGGGTACTTCCTGACCTTCTTCACCCTGGTCCACGGGTGGGACGGGAGGGGCTACCGGCGCCTGCTGAGCCCCGACGCGCGCAGCTACGCCGAGTGGTCCGCGGGCGGCGGGGGCGCCCGGGCGTTCGCCAACCACTGCCTGCACTTCGTCACCTCCGGGACCTTCCTGGCCCTGCTGGTGCTGGGCGCGGCGGTGCTCGGGGTGATGCTGCTGGTCGAGATCGGCTGGCTGGCGGAGGGGTGGCGGCTACCGGGGGCGGCGGCGGACCTCAAGGTGTCGCGGCCGCTGGCCGTGGTGATCGCGGGGGCCGGGGTGTACGTGCTGCCGCTCGCCGGGGCGCTGGGTGCAAGCGTCCTCGTACGGCTGCTGGGCTGGATCCTCGGGGCCGGACTCTTCGCGGCGCTGGCCGGGGCGGTGCTGCTGCCCCGGTGGTCGCCGGTGCGCCGGCTCTACGACCTGGTGGGGGTTCCGCACCGGCACTGGCGGGTGGAGCCGGACCCGGAGGGCGAGCCGGGCCGGGGGGACGCGGTCAGAGCCAGCCGATCTGGGTGACGAGCATCGCGACGACGACCACCAGGGTCCAGCCGAGCACGTGCTCCAGCCAGGCGGAATCGTCCTTGGGGCCACCGGTGCGGACGAGGTCGCGGGCACGGGCGGTCAGAGCGGCGGTGTGTGCGGTCATGCCGTCCAATGTGACAGCGTTCGGCGCCCCCGCGGTAGAGACGATGGTCACTGGTGGCGCTCGTCACGCGGCCGGGCCCCGGCCGCCCGTGCGGTCGGGACCCGGGTCCGCGGGGCCTTCGAGCGACGTCAGCCGGAGCGCGTCGGGCGCTCCCGTCCGGCCATGCTCGCCATCGCGAGGGCCAGCACCAGGGCGATGCCGCCCGCGATGCAGTTGCTCACGACGGTCCGGGTGGTGTTGACCGAGCCGGAGACCACCCAGGGGGCGACGATCGTCCAGGCGGCGATGACGACGGCCGTCCAGGCCATCGCGTGGGTGCGTTCGTAGGCGGAGCCGAGGCCGCCCATGCACAGGCAGTAGGCCAGGCCCGCGATCAGGTTCGTGATCGCCAGCGCGGACAGTCCGCTGAACCCCGCGATCCAGGGCGAGGCGGCGATGTACAGGCCCGTGACCAGGGCCAGTGCTTCCACGGCCTGCGCGCGCGGGGTGGTGGTGACCCGCTCGAAGCGGGTGCGCATCTCGGCGAGGTCGGGGTGGAGTTCGATGTTCGGGTGGGTGGTCATGGCGGGCCGCCTCCTACGGGAGCCTTTATGTACCCTTTAACCCAGTATGTGCCCTCTTGTGGGCATCGGAAACGCACCGCGTTTCAGAGCACCCCGACCGTCCGCAGCGCGCGCAGTTGGACCGCGTTCGGGGCGCACGGCGCGTAGAGGTAGCAGATCCCGCCGCTGCCGGAGACGACCTTGCCGGAGGCGTGGTAGCGCTTGGTCCGCAGCCAGACGTTCTCCCACTCGCGGCGCGCGTAGACCCGGCGGACGGCCGCGTTCGAGGGCGAGTTGGGGTCGTTGGCGACGACGTCCCCGGCGGCGGTGAAGCCGACCACCGTCATCAGGTGGCCCGCCGTGCCGTAGCCCGCGCCGGTGATCTCCCCCGCCCGGAAGGACTGGGAGGTGATGACCGGGACGCCCGCCGCGACCAGCGTCTCCACGTCGGTGAGCGAGCCGAGCCGGGTCACCACGCCCGCGAGCCCCGGATAGGTGGCGGCGTACGCGGCGTTGAACGGCCAGTTGCCGCAGCCCTTGTAGGCGGCGTCGTAGGTGGCTCGGGCCGCGTGGCAGACCTGCGGGTCGGGGTACTCCTTCTTGACCCAGGCCAGGGCCGCGGCACTGGGCCTGCGACCCCAGTACTCGATGATCATCTGCGAGGAGGTGGGGCTGCACCAGGCCTCGCCGCCGTTGTCGTACTCGGGGTACTGGCCCGCGTGGACCTCCTGCGAGTAGCGCGGGACGGCCAGCTCGGCGGCCGCGCCGGGCACCGAGGCGGGGACCGTGAAGCGGTCGGGGACGTCGGAGGCCATCGCCCCCGCCAGCCAGACCACCGGACCGGTCGCGGCGCCGGGGCGGCGGTACAGGGTCAGCCGCAGCTCCCACGCGCCGATCCGCAGACGGCCCGCGCTCACTGAGGGGTCCAGGGCGAGCGTGTCGGTCCAGACGGTGGAGGTGCCGTCGCTCTGCCCGTCCACCGAGGTGCGCCGGACGTCGCCGTCGCCCGAGGCCCAGCGGCCCATCACGTACCAGGGGGCGACGACCCCGTTGGTGTAGGTGGCGCGCAGTTCGACCTGGATCCAGGTCCCGGCGGGGGTACGGGCGTTCCAGGAGGCGATGGCCTCGGTGGCGGGCACGGCGGGACGGTGCACCGGGGAGGTCCAGGTCGCGTACTCCCAGGTGCTCTTCTTCCCGGTGTGCGGATCGGCGTACTCGGTGCGCCCGACGGGGACGGCGATCCCCAGCCCGGGGCGCGCACCGGCGCTCGCGACGGTCCCCCGGTGGGTCCCGGCCTGCCAGTGGCCGTAGGAGTACCAGAACCGGTTGTCCACCTCCTTGCCCGTGCTCGGGGCTCCGCCGCCGCCCTTGGGCGCGGGCGCGGCCGCGGACGGGGTGGCGGGGACGGTGGCGGCCGTGGCGGCGGCGAGGGCCGCCGCGAGGACGGCCCGGCGCGGGGTGGATGCGGTCATGGGCGGAACCCCCAGTGGTGCGGTCCGGCAGGCGTGCCGTGCGGGTCGGGCGGTACGGGTCGGATCGGGCGGGTCGGCGCGGGGGCCGGGCGCGCGTGCGCGCCCGGCGGTCCCCGCCCGGCCAGCCTCCCAGCTCGCGGGCGGCCCGGGCCAGGGCGACGGGGCCGTGTCGCGCGCCGCCGTAGGCTGTCGGAGTGGAACAGCAGATCCCGCCCCTCCCTCCCGACCCGCACGCGTCCCTCGCCCCGCTGGCCGGGGCGCTCGTCACCCTGGCGCCCTCACTTGGCCCCGTACGGGTGATCGGCATCGACGGGCACGCCGGATCCGGCAAGAGCACCTTCGCCGGGCGCCTGGCCGAAGCCCTCGGCGGCGCCCCCGTCCTGCACCTCGACGACGTGGCCACGCACGAGGAGCTGTTCGCCTGGACGGAGCGGCTGCGCGCCCAGGTGCTCGATCCGCTGGCGGCCGGGCGGGCGGCGCACTGGGCGCCCTACGACTGGGTGGCGCGCCGGTTCGGGCCCGAGCGGGTCCTGGCACCGGCTCCGGTGCTGCTGGTCGAGGGCGTCGGCGCGGGCCGCCGGGCGCTGCGGCCGTTCCTGGCGCGCCTGATGTGGATGGAAATGCCCCGGGAGCAGTCCTGGGGGCGCGGGCGGAACCGGGACGGGCGCGAACTGTCGCTCTTCTGGGACGGATGGGAGCGCGCGGAGCGCGCGCACTTCGCGGACGACCCTTCGCGCCCCTTCGCGCACACGTTGGTGCGACAGAGCGGTACGGGATACGAGTGGTCTTCCGGGGCGGATGCGAACGCCCTGCGAGCCGATTTCGTCACCGGGAGTGACGAACCGGCCGGGTCCTGACCCGAGCCCCGCCGAGCCCGCGATCACCGCGCCGGGGCGCCGTCCAGGACCGCTTGACCGGGTGCCCGCCGCGGCATTACGTTCTGAATGAGCGGTTTTCAGGACCGCCAAGGACGCGAAGCCCCCGGTTGTTCCCCCGTGACCGGGGGCTTCGTTCTGCCCTCCGACGGCTCCCGGACGGACCTTTCGACCGCCGATCCCCTCGCAAACCTTCACTCTCCGTGCGCACTTGCGTCCGGGACGCCCCACCGACACGTGTCCACCGCGCCCTACGTATGGCCCGGGAGCGCAGGTACGATGCCACCCTGATTTCATCGGCGCAGGGACAACTCGCGTACACCGCACGGGGGTTGCCGCGCACCACGGGGGCAGGCTTGTGGGGGATGTGATGGACTTCGGCATGCCGGGCAGCGCCTACGCCCCGGCCGAACTCGCCTGGCTGCGCGGAGTGGACGCCTGCACGATGGGCGCCTATCCGCAGGCCGAGGAGGAGTTCCGGTCGGCCGTGCTGCTCGACCCCTCGATGGCCGACGCCTGGCTCGGCCTGCACGCGCTACGGGTCGACACCACCAACGCCCTGCTGCGCATGCACGCGCACCGGGACCGCTTCGGGGAGCAGCGCGCACGGCACCGGCGCACGCTCAACTCCTGGTACTGGCTCGGCTGGTGGGTGCAGCCCGTGCTGGAGAGCAAGCGCGACCTGCTGCTCGCCCACGCCTCGCACTGGCTGGACGGCCGCCACGTGCCCGAGCTGGACCGGGCCCTGGCCGCGCTGCCGCCGGTGGACACCGATCCGCAGGTGCGCTTCCTGCACGCCTGCCGGTCCTATCTGGTCAAGGACTGGGACCAGTTGGTGCGGCACACCGAGCCGCTCGTGGACGATCCGCTGCTCGGCATCGAGGCGGGCCTCTTCGGCGGGATGGCCCGGGTCCGACTGGAGATGTACGGGCAGGCGGAGCCGATGCTGTCGGCCGCGCTGATGCGCTGCCGCAGCGAGCAGCCGCAGCGCAAGGAGCTGCGGTACTGGCTGGCCCGGGCGCACGAGGGCACGGGGCGCAGCGCGGCGGCGCTGCCGCTGTACCGGGCGGTGCACCGGGTGGACCCGGCCTTCATGGACACCGCGGCCCGGCTGACGGCGATCTCCGAGAACGACGGCCTCGACGCACTGGGCGGGGCGGAGGGCTACGGACTGGGCGCGGCGGGCGGGGACTTCGCGGCCGTGGCGCTGGGCGGCGGGCTCGGGCAGGACGTCTCGGCGGACGGGCAGGCCGAGGCGGACCAGTTGCTTCCGACCGAGCCGCCGGAGACCCGCTTCGGCCCCGGATCCGGCGCGCCGGGCGCTCCGGTGGGGCCGGGGCCCGATGCCACCGGGCGCGCGGACGGCGTACGGCACCGGGCGGGCGTGCCGCCGCAGTCCGGTCCGACGGAGCTGCCGGCCGGGCCCGCCGATCCGGCGCTGCTCGCCGAGGCGCTCGCGGAGTTGGAGCGGATGGTGGGGCTGGAGCCGGTCAAGCGGCAGGTGAAGGCGCTCTCGGCGCAGCTGCACATGGCCCGGCTGCGGGCCGGTCAGGGCTTGCCGGTGCAGCCGCCGAAACGGCACTTCGTCTTCTCCGGCCCTTCCGGTACCGGCAAGACGACCGTGGCCCGGATCCTGGGCCGGGTGTTCTACGCGCTCGGGCTGCTCGGCGGTGACCACCTGGTGGAGGCCCAGCGGGCTGACCTGGTGGGCGAGTTCCTCGGGCAGACGGCGGTGAAGGCCAACGAGCTGATCGATTCGGCGATCGGCGGGGTCCTCTTCGTGGACGAGGCGTACAGCCTGTCCAACTCGGGCTACAGCAAGGGCGACGCGTACGGCGACGAGGCGCTCCAGGTGCTGCTCAAGCGGGCCGAGGACAACCGGGACCACCTGGTGGTGATCCTGGCGGGCTATCCGGCGGGCATGGACCGGCTGCTCGCGACCAATCCGGGGCTGTCCTCGCGGTTCACCACCCGGGTGGACTTCCCGAGCTACCGTCCGCTGGAGCTGACCGCGATCGGCGGGGTGCTGGCGGACGCGAACGGGGACCGCTGGGACGAGGAGGCGGTCGAGGAGCTGCGCAGCATCAGCGGGCACGTGGTGGACCAGGGCTGGATCGACGAGCTGGGCAACGGCCGCTTCCTGCGCACGCTGTACGAGAAGAGCTGCGCCTACCGGGACCTCAGGCTCGCCGGTTACGCCCTGACCCCGTCCAGGGAGGACCTGTGCACCCTGCGCCTGGCGGACCTGATGCAGGCGTACGGCGAGGTCCTGTCGGGCCGCGGCCCGCAGGACCGCGGCCGCCCGGACCCGCCGCCCCCGATGTAGCGGGGCGGCGGGCCGGGGCCGGCTAGCGGGTCAGCACCTGTTCGGGGCGCCGGGCCGGCGGGGCGGCCGTGCGGTGCGCGGGATCGCGCACCTCGCCGACCAGCTTCTCCAGTACGTCCTCCAGCGCGACCAGACCGAGCACGCGCCCGGCGGGGTCCGCGACCTGCGCCAGGTGGGTGGCGTCCCGCCGCATGACGCTGAGCGCGTCGTCCAGCGGGAGGGTGGAGCACAGGGTGGTCATCCGCCGCCAGACGCGCTGGGGGACGGCGCCTTCCCGGTGTTCCAGGTCGAGCACGTCCTTGACGTGGACGTAGCCCATGAAGGTGCCGGTGTCGGAGCGGACCGGGAAGCGCGAGTAGCCGGTGCGCACGGTCAGCTGCTCGATCTCGCGCGGGGTCACCGAGGGGGTGACCGTGACCAGCCGGTCGCGGGCGAGGAGCACGTCGGTGACCGGGAGGCTGCCCAGCTCCAGGGCGTCCTCCAGGCGCTCCTGCTCGGCCGGTGCGAGGAGCCCGGCCTGCCGGGAGTCCTCGACGAGCCGCCCGAGCTGGGCCCGGGTGTAGACGGCCTCGACCTCGTCCTTGGGCTCCACCTTGAACAGGCGCAGCACCAGGGTCGCGCAGGCGCCCAGCGCCGTGGTGACCGGCCCGCAGACCCGGGCGAAGGCCACCAGTCCGGGGCTGAACCACAGGGCGGTCCGCTCCGGGGCGGCCATGGCGAGGTTCTTGGGGACCATCTCGCCGATGACCAGGTGCAGGAAGACCACCGCGGCCAGCGCGAAGGCGTACCCGAGGGGGTGGACCAGGCCGTGCGGCACCCGCACGGCCTCGAAGAGCGGCTCCAGGAGGCGGGCCACGGTGGGTTCGGCGACGGCTCCCAGGGTGAGGGAGCAGACGGTGATGCCGAACTGGGCCGCGGCCATCATCCGGGGCAGGTTCTCCAGCCCGTGCAGCACCTGGCGGGCCCGCTTGGAGGAGGCCGCCAGGGGCTCGATCTGGCTGCGGCGGACGGAGACGAGCGCGAACTCGGCGCCGACGAAGAAGCCGTTGGCCAGGACGAGGAGCAGGGCGAAGAGCAGTTGGAGGGCGTTCACCGCAGGACCGCCATCTCGCGCCGGCCGCCGGCGGCGGAGTCGTCGTCACCGGCGGGAGCGCCGGGGCCGGGGTCTGCGCCGGTCGCGCTGTCGACCGTACGGACCAGGCGGACCCGTTCGGCGCGGTAGCGGCCGACCTGGCGGACGGAGAGCTTCCAGCCGGGGAGCTCGGCCCGGTCCCCGGGGGCGGGGATGCGGCCGAGCAGGTCGGCGACGAGGCCGGCGACGGTCTCGTAGGGCCCTTCGGGGACTTCGAGGCCTATGCGGCGCAGGGTGTGCACCCGGCAGCTGCCGTCGGCCTCCCAGGAGGGGCGGCCGTCCTCGGCCGCCACGGCGGCCAGCTCGGGGCCGTCGTCCTCGGCGAGGTCGTGCTCGTCGCGGACCTCGCCGACGAGTTCCTCCACGATGTCCTCCAGGGTGACGACCCCGGCGGTGCCGCCGTATTCGTCGACGACCACGGCCATCGGCTGTTCGCTGCGCAGCCGTTCCAGCAGCGGCTGCACCGGCAGGGAGCCGGGCACCAGCAGCGGGGCGACGCAGATCCGGCCCACGGTGGTGCGGGCGCGCTCGGACTCGGGCACGGCGAGGGCGTCCTTGAGGTGGACCACCCCGGTGACCTCGTCGATGCGCTCGCGGTAGACCGGGAAGCGGGACAGGCCCGTGGCCCGGGTCAGGTTGAGCACGTCGGCCGCGGTGGCGGTGTGCTGGAGGGCACTGACCTTCACGCGGGGGGTCATGACGTGCTGGGCGGTCAGTTCGCCGAGCGAGAGGGTCCGCACGAAGAGGTCGGCGGTGTCCTGTTCCAGGGCTCCGGCCTGGGCCGAATGGCGGACCAGGGAGACCAGTTCGCCCGGGGTGCGGGCGGAGGCCATCTCGTCGGTCGGCTCCACGCCCAGGGCCCGCACCAGTCGGTTGGCGACGGCGTTGAGGCCGGCGATGACCGGTCGGAAGGCCCGGGAGAAGACGTCCTGGGGGCCGGCCACGATGCGGGCCACCTGGAGCGGCCGGGAGACCGCCCAGTTCTTCGGGACCAGCTCGCCGACGACCATCTGGACGGCGGAGGCGAGCAGCATGCCGGTCACGACGGCGATTGCGGTGACGGCCCCGGCGGGCAGTCCGGTCGCGGTGAGCGGCCCGGTGAGCAGCCCGGCGAGGGCGGGCTCGGCGAGCATGCCGACCACGAGGGAGGTGAGGGTGATGCCGAGCTGGGTTCCGGAGAGTTGGAACGACAGCTCCCGCAGGGCCTTGACGACCGTACGGGCGCGTTTGTCACCTTCGGCGGCGGCGCGTTCGGCCTCGGGTCTCTCCACCGTGACGAGGCCGAATTCGGCCGCCACGAAGAAACCGTTGGCGAGGATCAGGGCGAAGGCCGCCACGAGCAGGAGTAGCGGGATGGTCATGCCGCCGCCTCCGGGGGGAGGGCGGCGCGGGTACTACCGGACGATCCGTCCATTGCTGGAGGGAGTCACTCCTCAAGTCGCAGGTACCCACGGGCCGCGTTGTCCCGGGGCCGGTGGGAGGGCGCGTGCGTGCGCCCCGCCACCAGGGTAGTCATTGAGAACGAGGCCGCAATGGCACTCAGCGCTCGCGCGGGCCGCTTCCGTGGTTCTCGGCCAGCGCGCGCAGCGCCCTCGCGTCGCCGATCGCCTGCTCCTTGGCCACGCCGGGCTGGATCCCGAGGGCGGGCAGGCTGGTGCCGTCGTTGAGGTCGAGGAACACCCACGGGTCGCCCGGCCGGAGGTTGACGCGCAGGATCTGCGCCCATTCCAGCCGTCGGGTGGTCGTGAGGTTGACGACGGTGACGCCGCCCTCGTCCGCGACCACCTTGGGGCGGCTGAGCAGCAGCAGGACGGAGGCGAACAGGGCGGCCGTGAAGACGAAGCTGAGCCGCTCGCCGCCGCCGAGGTCCTTCAGGAGCAGCCCGATCGCCGAGATGGTGACGAACATGACGAGCCCGACGCCCAGCAGCACCACCCGGGTGCGGGTCGGCCGGAAGGTGACCGGCAGGGTGGGCAGTACGGGCTGGGCGGCGGACTCGCTCATGGGGTGCTCGGTTCTACGAAAGGACGTACGGAGGGGCTCATCGGGTGACGGCGCCCGCCCCGCGGGGGGAGCGGGCGCACGGGATCAGAGCCGGCAGGCGTGGATCGAGGTGGTGAGGATCGCGCGCGCGCCCAGCTCGTACAGGTCGTCCATGATCCGCTGGGCCTCCTTGGCCGGAACCATGGCGCGGACGGCGACCCAGCCCTCGTTGTGCAGCGGGGAGACCGTCGGCGACTCCAGGCCCGGGGTGAGGGCCACCGCGCGCTCCAGGTGCTCGGCGCGGCAGTCGTAGTCCATCATCACGTAGCTGCGGGCCACCAGGACGCCCTGGAGGCGGCGCAGGAACTGCTGGGCCCGCGGGTCCTGCGGGTCGCTGGAGTTGCCGCGGATGACGACCGCTTCCGAGGTGAGGATCGGCTCGCCGATGACCTCCAGGCCCGCGTTGCGCAGGCTGGTGCCGGTCTCGACGACGTCCGCGATGATCTGGGCGACGCCGAGCTGGATGGCGGTCTCGACCGCGCCGTCGAGGTGCACGACGGAGGCGTCGATGCCCTGTTCGGCGAGGTGCTTGGCGACGATGCCCTCGTAGGAGGTGGCGATCGTCATCCCGGTGAAGTCCTGCGGGCCCTTCGCCGTGCCGGGGATGGTGGCGTAGCGGAAGGTGGACCGGCCGAAGTTCAGCGGCAGGATCTCCTCGGCACTGGCTCCGGAGTCGAGCAGCAGGTCACGGCCGGTGATGCCGATGTCGAGCTTGCCGGACGACACGTAGATCGCGATGTCCTTGGGGCGGAGGTAGAAGAACTCCACCTCGTTCTCGGGGTCGACGACCACGAGCTCCTTGGACTCCTTGCGCATCCGGTAGCCGGCCTCATGGAGCATCGCCGACGCCGGTCCGGAGAGAGAACCCTTGTTGGGGACGGCGATGCGCAGCATGGGGCTTCCTTTGGTGCGTAGGTGCGAAAGGGGTGTGCGTGCGGTGCGTGCTCGGGGTCCGTCGGCCCGGCGGCTCAGAGGTGCGCGTAGACGTCGTCGAGGGAGATCCCGCGCGCGACCATCATCACCTGGACGTGGTACAGCAGCTGGGAGATCTCCTCGGCGGCGGCTTCCTTGCCCTCGTACTCGGCGGCCATCCAGACTTCGGCGGCCTCCTCGACGACCTTCTTGCCGATGGCATGGACTCCCTTGCCGACCAGTTCGGCGGTCCGGGAGGTGCTGGGGTCGCCGTTGGCGGCCTTGAGCTGGAGCTCGGTGAAGAGCTGCTCGAAGGTCTTGGGGGTTTCGTTCGCCATGATGGTCCTCAGAATAAAGGGTCCGCCCCTGTCGACTAGCGCCAGGGTTCGCTGACGGTGCGCAGGGTCATGGCGGTGGCGACGGCGGCGGTGACCGCTTCGTGCCCCTTGTCCTCATTCGACCCTTCGAGTCCGGCGCGGTCCAGCGCCTGCTCGTCGTTGTCGCAGGTCAGTACGCCGAAGCCGACGGGGACTCCGGTGTCGAGCGATACCTGCACCAGGCCCTGGGTGACGCCCTGGCACACGTAGTCGAAGTGCGGGGTGCCGCCGCGGATGACCACTCCGAGGGCGACGATGGCATCGTAGCCGCGACCGGCCAGTACCTTCGCCACCACCGGCAGCTCGAAGCTGCCCGGGACGCGCAGCAGGGTGGGCTCGTCGATGCCCAGCTCGTGCAGGGCGCGCAGGGCGCCGTCGACGAGGCCGTCCATGACCTTCTCGTGCCACTGGGCCGCGATCACGGCCACCCGCAGGTCTCCGCAGTTCTTCACACTCAGTTCGGGTGCGCCCTTGCCGCTCACAGCTCTCCTCGGTGCGTCGTGCTCTTCGTTTGCGTGGATGTCTTGTGTCAGGTTGTCGCGGGTGTTACTGGTTGCCGCAGGCCGAGACGGCCGCCGCGCCGTCCAGCCAGGGCAGGTCGTGCCCCATCCGGTCCCGCTTGGTGCGCAGGTACCGCAGGTTGTGCTCGCCGGTCTCGGTCGGCATGGCCTCCCGGCTGGCGACCTCGATGCCGTGCCGGACCAGGGCCGCCGCCTTCTGCGGGTTGTTGGTCATCAGGCGGGTGCTGCGGACCCCGAGGTCGGCGAGGATCTGCGCGCCGGCCCCGTAGTCGCGGGCGTCGGCGGGCAGGCCCAGCTCCAGGTTGGCGTCGAGGGTGTCGCGGCCGCGCTCCTGGAGCTCGTAGGCGCGCAGCTTGGCCAGCAGGCCGATGCCGCGGCCCTCGTGTCCGCGCAGGTAGACGACGACCCCGCGGCCCTCGGCCGCGATGCGCTGCATGGAGGCCTGCAGCTGGGGGCCGCAGTCGCAGCGCTGGGACTGGAAGATGTCGCCGGTCAGGCACTCGGAGTGCATCCGGGCCAGGACGTCGCGGCCGTCGCCGATGTCGCCGTGGACCAGGGCGATGTGCTCGACCCCGTCGGCGATGGAGCGGTAGCCGTAGGCGGTGAAGGAACCGAAGGCGGTCGGCAGGCTGACCTCGGCCCCGCGGCGCACGGTCGGCTCGGCGGAGCGCCGGTAGGCGACCAGGTCCTCGATGGAGATGATCGTCAGGCCGTGCTTGCGGGCGAAGGGGATCAGCTCGGGCAGCCGGAGCATGACCCCGTCCTCACCGGCGATCTCGACGATCGCGCCGGCCGGGCGCAGGCCCGCGAGTCGGGCGAGGTCGACGGCGGCCTCGGTGTGGCCGTTGCGGACCAGGACGCCGCCGGGCTTGGCGCGCAGCGGGAAGACGTGGCCCGGCCGGACGAAGTCGCCCGCGGTGCTGGTGCCGTTGGCCAGCAGCCGCAGCGTGGTGGCGCGGTCGGCGGCGGAGATGCCGGTGGTGACGCCGTGCACGGCACTGGCGTCGACGGAGACCGTGAAGGCGGTCTGCATCGACTCGGTGTTGTGCGTGACCATCTGCGGCAGTTCGAGGCGGTCCAGCTCGGGACCCTCCATCGGGGCGCAGATCAGGCCGCGGCACTCGCTCATCATGAAGGCGATGATCTCGGGGGTGGCCATCTCGGCGGCGATGACGAGGTCGCCCTCGTTCTCGCGGTTCTCGTCGTCCACCACGACGACCGGGCGACCCGCCGCGATGTCGCGGATGGCCTGTTCGACGGGGTCGAGCCGGAAGGACTCGATGTCGTTCTCGGTGGGCACGGGCGTGAGGTTCATGCCGTTGCTCCTTCCAGGGCCGGGGCGTCGGTGGTGGTGCGCGAGCGCTGGTACCAGTCGTGCGCGCCCCACAGGACGAGGGCGAAGTAGACGACGTAGACGAGGCCCGAGAAGACCAGACCGCTCTGGAATGCGAGCGGAACGCCGACGAGGTCGACGAGCAACCAGGCGAACCAGAACTCGACCAGACCGCGGGCCTGGGCGACCATCGCCACGATCGTGCCGACGAAGATGTAGGCGTCGGCCCACGGGCTCCAGGAGAGCGAGGGGACCAGGGTGAAGAGCCCGCCGACCGCGAGGGTGCCGAGGACGGCGCCCGCCAGGAGCAGCCCGCGCTCGGTCCAGGTGGCCGTGCGCACGGCGATGGAGCCGTCCTGGGCCTGCTGCTTGCCGCGCTGCCAGGCGCGCCAGCCCCACAGGGCCACGGCGATGACCAGGAGCTGCTTGCCGACGCCGCCCGCGAGGTGGGCGGTGGCGTAGGCGCCGACCAGGATGAGGCCGGACAGCAGCTGGGCGGGCCAGGTCCATATGGAGCGGCGCCAGCCGAGGGCGAGGGCCGCCAGGCCCATCAGGTTGCCGATCATGTCGGACCAGATGACCTTCTGGTCGAAGACCACGAAGGCCTCGGTGTTGAGCCAGGACAGCGCGCTCATCGGTCCGTCTCCTTCGGGTCGGCGGCGGGTGCCACGGTGGTCAGCGGGTCGACGCCGGCGGCCAGGAGGCGCTCGACGTACTTCGCGAGGACGTCGACCTCCAGGTTGACCGGGTCGCCGGGCTCCTTGATGCCGAGCGTGGTCAGGTTCAGCGTGGTGGGGATGAGGCTGATGGTGAAGTGGTCGGCCGCGGCGTCGACCACGGTGAGGCTGACGCCGTCGACCGTGATGGAGCCCTTCTCGACGACGTACCGGGCGAGCCGCTCGGGCAGCGAGACCTTGACGATCTCCCAGTGCTCGGAGGGGGTGCGGGAGACGATCCGGCCGGTGCCGTCCACGTGGCCCTGGACCAGGTGTCCGCCGAGGCGTCCACCGAGGGCCATCGGGCGCTCCAGGTTGACCCGTGAGCCCTTGGTCAGGGCGCCCAGGCTGGAGCGGTTGAGGGTCTCCTGCATGACGTCCGCGGTGAACTCGCCGTCCCCCGTCTCCACGACCGTCAGACAGACGCCGTTGACGGCGATCGAGTCGCCGTGCTTGGCACCTTCGGTGACGACGGGACCGCGCAGGCGGAAGCGGGAGGCCTCCGCGAGCTGCTCGACGGCGGTGACCTCGCCCAGTTCTTCGACGATTCCGGTGAACACTCAGTGCTCCTTGAGGACGGTGGGGGCGGCGGGGACGGCGGCGGCGACCGCGGGAACGGCCGTGACGCGCAGATCGGGACCGAGGCGGAGCACCTCGGTGATCTCCAGGCGCAGGGCCTGGGTGAGGGTGGTGATCCCGGCGTCGGCGAGGGCGTTGGGGCCCGCGCCGAGGAGGACCGGGGCGAGGTAGCCGACGATCTTGTCGACGGCTCCCGCGGCGACGAAGGCGCCGGCCAGGGTCGGCCCGCCCTCGACGAGGACGGAGCGGACCCCGCGGGCGAACAGCTCGGCGAGGAGCGCGTCCACGCTGAGGCCGTGCCCGTCGCGGGGCAGCCGGGCCACCTCGACGCCCGTCAGGTGGCGGGTGTCGGCGTCCTCGGCGACGGCCACCAGGGTCGGGGCGGCGTCGTCGAGGATCCGGGCGCCGGGCCGGACGGTGGCCAGGGTGTCGAGGACCACGCGCAGGGGCTGGCGGGCGCCCTCGACGCCGCGGACCGCGAGGTGCGGGTCGTCGGCGCGCAGGGTGCCGGAGCCGACGACGACCGCGTCGGCCTCGGCGCGCAGCCGGTGGACGTCGGCGCGGGACTCGGGGCCGCTGATCCAGCGGCTGGTGCCGTCGGCGGCGGCGACCCGGCCGTCCAGGGTGGCGGCGTACTTCCACAGGACGTAGGGGCGGCCCAGGCGTACGGAGGTCAGCCAGGGCTCGTTGCCGGCCTCGGCCTCGGCCCGCAGCAGCCCTTCCCGGACCTCGATCCCGGCGTCGCGCAGGGTGGCCGCGCCACCGCTGGCCTGCGGGTTCGGGTCGGGGACGGCGTAGAGCACGCGGGTGATCCCGGCCTCGACGAGGGCCCGGGCGCAGGGGCCCGTACGGCCGGTGTGGTTACAGGGTTCGAGGGTGACGTAGGCGGTGGCGCCGCGGGCGGCGTCCCCCGCGGCGCGCAGGGCGTGCACCTCGGCGTGCGGGCCGCCGGCCCGCTCGTGCCAGCCCTCGCCGACGATCCGGCCCGAGGCGTCGGCGATGACGCAGCCGACGGCCGGGTTGGGACTGGTGGAGCCGAGGCCGCGGGCGGCCAGCTCGATGGCCCGCCGCATGGCGCGTGCGTCGTTCGCGTCGGCGTGTGTCGCCACCGGGTCCTCCTGCCTCATCGGGCACGGACTCCGGGGCCTGTCGGGATACGACAGATGAAGCGGGTAGCACACGCGGGGACGCCGAGGTCGACGACACGGTCCGTCCGAGACGTATCCCCTGGGGGTTACGCCGACGAACCGCCGACGGCGGCGTACCGGTGACTGGCCCGCCGCGCACTGCCTCCCATCCGGACTTTAACCGTCGGTCCAGGAATTTCACCTGGTCAACCGGCCGCTGGATGCGGACGGGTCGCGGACTATAACCGCCGGTTCGGAATTACACCGACCCCGGAGTGCGCTGCTACTGGTACTAGGGCCAGTGTGCCACGGGTGATCGCAGGCCATGCACGCAAGTACTTGTGGCCTGGCTCACACGTTCGGCGCAACTTTCCGAGGGTTCGGCTTTGGTCCAGACCTATTGACGGGTTGGTCTAGTCCTCTTAACGTTCCCTTCATCTTCCCCGGGAGCCAGCCCGCCGATGTGCGCACGTCACGGGCCAACCAGCGCCACCTTTACGCACGTTGTGTCCTGTCACCTCCCCTCCCCAGGAGGCACAATGCTGTCCCCCACGCGCACCAGATCCATGCTGCTGGCATCCGGTGCCGCCATCGCGGGCCTGCTCATCGGCGGCCTCTCGGCGGGCGTCTCGCACGCCGCCGACAACGAGAGCTGTCGACCGGACGGGCTCTACAAGACTCCGGGCGTCGACGTCCCCTACTGCTCGGTCTACGACGCCGAGGGCCGCGAGAAGATGGGCGCCGATCACCAGCGACGGGTGATCGGCTACTTCACCGGCTGGCGCACCGGCAAGGACGGCACCCCCGCCTACCTGGCCAACAACATCCCGTGGGACAAGGTCACCCACCTCAACTACGCCTTCGGACACGTCGGTTCCGACAACAAGCTCTCGGTCGGCGCGGACGGCCCGAACAACGCCGCCACCGGGATGACCTGGCCGGGCGTGGCGGGCGCGGAGATGGACCCCTCGCTCCCCTACAAGGGCCACTTCAACCAGCTGACCAAGTTCAAGAAGCAGTACCCGAACGTCAAGACGCTGATCTCGGTCGGCGGCTGGGCGGAGACGGGCGGCTACTTCGGCGACGACGGCAACCGGGTGAACTCCGGCGGCTTCTACTCCATGGCCACCAACGCCGACGGCTCGGTCAACCAGGCCGGCATCGACACCTTCGCGAACTCCTCCGTGGACTTCATCCGCAAGTACGGGTTCAACGGCGTCGACATCGACTACGAGTACCCGACCACCATGAAGGACGCGGGCAACCCGCTCGACTGGCAGCTCTCCAACGCCCGCCGCGCGGGCCTGGTCAAGGGCTACGCCGCGCTCATGAAGTCGCTGCGCGAGAAGCTCGACCGCGCGGGCGCCGCCGACGGCAAGCACTACCTGCTCTCCGTCGCCGCCCCCTCCTCCGGCTACCTGCTGCGGGGCATGGAGACGTTCCAGATGCAGAAGTACCTGGACTACGTCAACATCATGTCCTACGACCTGCACGGCGCCTGGAACGAGTACGTCGGCCCCAACGCCTCGCTCTTCGACGACGGCAAGGACGCCGAGCTGGCCTCCGCGGGCGTCTACTCGACCTCCCAGTACGGCGGCATCGGGTACCTGAACTCCGACTGGGCCTACCACTACTTCCGCGGCTCCATGCCGGCCGGCCGGATCAACATGGGCCTGCCCTACTACACCCGCGGCTTCAAGAACGTCCAGGGCGGCACGGACGGCCTGTGGGGCAAGGCCCCGGCCACCAACTGCCCGGCGGGCGCGGGGCTGACCAAGTGCGGTGACGGCGCGGTCGGCATCGACAACCTGTGGCACGACCTGGACTCCAACGGGGTCGAGGCCCCGGCCGGCTCCAACCCGATGTGGCACGCCAAGAACCTGGAGAAGGGCGTCGTCGGCGACTACGTCACCAAGTACGGCTTCCCGGCGAACACCACGCTGACCGGCACCTACGTCCGCAAGTACGACTCGACCCTGGTCGCGCCGTGGCTGTGGAACGCGCAGAAGAAGGTGTTCCTCTCCACCGAGGACGAGCAGTCGGTGAACGCCAAGGCCGACTACGTGGTCAACAAGGGCATCGGCGGCACGATGGTCTGGGAGCTGGCGGGCGACTACTCCTACAACGCCGCCAAGGGCCAGTACGAGATGGGCAACACGCTCACCACGGCGATGTACGACAAGTTCAAGGCGGCCGCCCCGTACGGCGCCAAGCGCGCCACCATCACGATGCCGACCGAGGCGATCAAGGTGGACACCGAGTTCGGCCAGTTCCCGCTCGGCGACTCGAACTACCCGATCAGCCCCAAGCTGAAGATCACCAACAACACCACGGCCGCCCTGCCCGGCGGCACGGAGTTCCAGTTCGACTACTCCTCCTCCGCCCCGAGCAACGCCAAGGACCAGTCCGGCTGGGGCACCACGGTGATCCGCAGCGACCACTCGGGCACCAACGTGGGCGGCCTCAAGGGCGACTACAACCGGGTCTCCCTGAAGCTGCCGTCCTGGCAGACGCTGGCCCCGGGGGCCTCGGTGGAGCTGGACTTCGTCTACTACCTGCCGACCTCCACCCCGTCCAACTGGACCGTGACCTTCGGCGGCAAGACCTACGGCCTCGCCGGTGACCTGGCGCGCGGCACCACCGTGGTCGAGCCGGGGGGCCCGACCACGCCGCCGACGACTCCCCCGACGACGCCGCCCACCACGCCGCCGACCACTCCCCCGACCACCCCTCCGACGACGCCCCCGACCACGCCGCCCCCGGGCGGGACCTGCACCAACCCGGCGTACGTCGCCGGTCAGGTGACCACGGGCGGGACGGTCGTCTCGTACAAGGGCCACAATTGGAAGGCCCAGTGGTGGACGCAGAACGAAGAGCCCGGCACCACCGGTGACTGGGGCGTCTGGAAGGACCAGGGGGCCTGCTGACCCCGCGGTCCGAATGACCCGATGAGCACGTGAGGACCCGGTGGCCCGGCGGCCACCGGGTCCTCGCGCGTGCGCACCCCACCCGCCCGCGCTCCGGCTCGTAGGCTGATGCGATGATCACGCAGGTCGCCACCCCCGCAGGGGGGTTCGAGGAACACCGGCCCCGGATGTTCGCCGTCGCCTACCGCATGCTGGGCTCCGCCCACGAGGCCGAGGACCTCGTCCAGGACGCCTACCTCCGGTGGAGCTCCGCCGACCGGGACGCCATCGAGCACCCCGGTGCCTGGCTCGTGAAGGTGGTCACGCACCTCTGCCTCAACCGGCTCACCTCCGCGCGCGCCCGGCGCGAGGAGTACGTCGGCCCCTGGTTGCCCGAGCCGGTGCTCACCGGGGACGGGACGCTCGGCCCGCTGGAGTCGGCGGAGCAGCGCGAGGGCGTGTCGATGGCCCTGCTGATCCTGCTGGAGCAGCTCACCGCGGTGGAGCGCGCGGTCTACGTCCTGCGCGAGGCGTTCGCGTACGGCCACCGGGAGATCGCCGGGCTGCTCGACCTCTCGGAGGCCAACTGCCGCCAGATCTACCGGCGCGCGGCGCAGCGCGTGGCGGCGCGGCGCCCGCGCCCGCGGCCGGATCCGCAGCGGTGGCAGGGGCTGGTGGAGACCTTCATGGCGGCGGCGCGGGACGGGGACCTGGCCCGGCTGGAGGGCCTGCTGGCCGCGGACGTGGCGTACGTGTCCGACGGCGGCGGGGTGGTCAACGCGGCGCGCCGGCCGGTACTGGGCCGGAGCCAGGTGGCCCGGTTCCTGCTCGGCGCGCTGGAGAAGTACGTGGCGGGCGCCCCGGTCTCCTTCGCGGAGGTCAACGGGGAGCCGGCGCTGCTCTTCGGCGAGCGGGCGGTTCTGCTGGTGGAGTTCGAGGACGGCCTGGTCAGGGGCCTGCGGACGGTGGTCAACCCGGAGAAGCTCGGATTCCTCCGCCGTCAGCTGTCACATTCCTGAGGGCTGTCCGGTCCTAGCCGGTGAACGCACTCCATTCGGCAGGCAAGGACGGACACCATGAGCACGATTCTCGTCACCGGGGGCACCGGGAGCCTGGGCTCGCTCGTAGCCGGGCGGCTGCGCGCGGCGGGCCACGAGGTCCGCGTCCTGAGCCGCCGCTCGCCCGAGCATCCGGTCGACCTGCTGACGGGCGCCGGGCTCGACGCGGCCGTGGAGGGCGCCGACACCGTGGTCCACTGCGCCAGCGACCCGCGGGGCGGCGACGAGCGGGCCGCGGCCCACCTGATCGCGGCGGCCCGGCGGGCCGGGGTGGGACACCTGGCCTACATCTCGATCGTGGGCGTGGACGTGGTCCCGCTGCGGTACTACAGGGCGAAGCTCGCGGTCGAGGAGATGCTGACGCGCTCGGTCCCGGGGGTCACGATCCTGCGCACCACCCAGTTCCACGACCTGGTGGCCCGGGCACTGGGCACGATGGCGAAGCTGCCCGTGATGCCGCTCCCGGCCGGGGTCAGCGGCCAGCCGATCGCGGTCGAGGAGGTCGCGGACCGGCTGGTGGAGCTGGCCGTGGCCGGGCCCGCCGGGCGGGTCCCCGACATGGGCGGCCCCCAGGTGCTCACCTTCGAGGAAGCGGCCCGCGCCTACCTCGCCGCCACCGGCGGGCGCCGCCGCCTCCTGCTGCCGGTCCCGCTCGCGGGAAGGGCGTACGCGGGGTTCAAGCGCGGCGGCCACCTGGCCCCGGAGCACGCGGTGGGCAAGGGGACCTTCGCCGAGTTCCTGGCGGCGCGCGCGGCCGGGTGACCGGGGCGGCGGCCGGCGTCCGGGCCGCCCGGGCCCGCCGTCACGGGGCGCCGAACAGGGCGTCCTGGGCGCTGTCCCGGGCGGCCAGCCGGGCGCCCTGGAGCACCGCCGGATCGCCGAGGGTGGTGGCGCGGACCTCCGTGGCCACCGGGGTCAGCCGGGCCAGCCGGTCCGCGACCCTGGCCGCCAGGGCGGCTCCGCCCGCCCGGCCCAGCTCGCCCCCCAGGACCACGCAGCCGGGGTCCAGCACCGCCGTCACCGCGGCCGCGCCCAGGGCGAGCCGCTCGGCGAAGGCGTCGAGGAAGCCCTCCCCCGCGGCCCCGGCGGCCGCTTCCTCCACCGGCCCCGCGTAGCCGTGCGCGGCGGCGAGCGCGGTCACCGCCCCGCGTCCGACCAGCCCGTGGAATCCGCCGCCGCAGTCCGTCGCGGCGGGCAGCCCCACCGTGCCCGGCACCGGCAGGAAGCCGATCTCGCCCGCGCCGCCGGAGGCCCCGCGGCGCAGCCGCCCGTCCAGCACCACGGCCGCGCCCACCCCGGCGCCCAGCCACAGCAGCACGAAGGACTCCACGTCGCGGGCCGCGCCCAGGCGCTGCTCGGCCAGCGCGGCGAGGTTGGTCTCGTTCTCCACGACGACCACGGCGGACAGCCGCCGCTGGAGGGCGGCCACCAGGTCCCGGTGCCAGGAGGGCAGGCCGCGCAGGGTGCGCAGCTCGCCGCTGGCCGGGACCACCAGTCCGGGCGCGCCGACCACCACGGTGTGCAGCGGCGCCGCGCCCGCCTCCCGGGCGAGTTCCTCCAGCCGGGTCACCGCCTCCTCGACGGCGTCGGCGGGCAGCCGCGCCTGGGCCACCGGCCGACCGAGCAGGTCGGTGATCACCGCGGTCGCGCCGTCGGTGCGCACGTCCAGTGCGGCGAGGTGGGCGAGGCGGGCGACGATCCCGTAGAGCCGGGCGTTGGGTCCGCGCCGCTGTTCGCCCGATTCGCCGACGACCTCGATCAGCCCGGCGCCGGTGAGGCGCTCGACGAGGTCGGCGACGGAGGGGCGGGAGAGCCCGGTCAGCTTCTTGAGCTGGGTCGCGGTGAGCGGCCCCTCCTCCTGCAGGAGCCGGAGCGCCAGCCGGTCGTTCATCGCCCGGGCCGTGCTCGGAGAGGCGGGTGAGGGAGCGGCGGCCGGGGGAGCTGCGGATGCGGGTGCGGAAGTCACCCGGCCATCCTAGGAGGAACCGGGGACTTATTTATCAGGCAGGGTTCCTGATAGTTTGGCGCCCATGACCGGGGAAACAGAGCTGACACCGCGCCGCCTGCGCCGCGCACGCATCGCCATAGCCACCGTCTTCTGCGCCCACGGCGCGGTCACCGGCAGCTTCGCCACCCGGATCCCCTGGATCCAGGAACACGCCCAGCTCAGCGCGGGCACCCTCGGCATGGCGCTCGCCTTCCCCGCGGTCGGCGCGGCGATCGCGATGCCGCTGGCCGGGCGGATCAACCACCGCTTCGGCGCGCGCAACGCGCTGCGCGGGCTGATCGCGATGTGGACGCTCTCCCTCGTCCTGCCGAGCCTCGCCCCCGACCTGCTCTCCCTCTGCCTGCTGCTCCTCGTCTACGGCGCGAGCGCGGGCATGTCGGACGTGGCGATGAACGCGCTCGGCGTCGAGACCGAGAACCGGCTGGGCCGCTCGATCATGTCCTCGCTGCACGGCATGTGGAGCGTGGGCGCCCTCATCGGCTCGGCCGCCGGTACGGTCGCCGCGCACGCGGGGGCCGACGCCCGGGTGCACCACCTGTTCGCGGCGCTCGCCCTGACCGCCGTCGCCCTGGTCGCGGTGCGCGGCGTGCTCGACATCCGGGGCGGCCAGGAGGAGGAGGCGCCGCCGCGCTTCGCGCTGCCGCCGAAGTCGGCGCTGGTCATCGGGGCGATCGGCTTCTGCGCGGTCTTCGCGGAGGGCGCGAGCATGGACTGGTCGGCGGTCTACTTCCGGGACGTGCTGCACACCGATGCCGGTCTCGCCGCCGCCTCCACCACGATGTTCGCGCTCACCATGGCGGCGGCCCGGCTCGCGGGCGACAAGGTGGTGGACCGCTTCGGCCCGGTGCGCACCGTACGGGCGGGCGGCCTGCTGGCCACGGCGGGCGGCCTGCTCGTGGTCCTCGTCCGGCATCCCGCGGGTGCGCTCGCGGGCTTCGGCCTGATCGGGCTCGGCATCGCGGTGGTGGTCCCGCTGGCCTTCGCGGCCGCCGCCCGCAGCGGCCCGGCCCCGGCCCAGGCCCTCGCCGGGGTGGCGACGATCACCTACACGTCGGGGCTGGTCGCCCCCTCCGCGATCGGCGCGGTCGCCGACGCGACCTCGCTGGTGGTGTCCTTCGGGTTGGTCACGCTGCTGGCGCTGGCGCTGGTCGCGGGGGCGACCGTACTGCGCCCGAAGATCGGCGGCGGACCGGCGGCGGCGGCGCCCGGCGCGGACCCCGCGCAGGACCGGGCGACGGCCCCCCAGTAGGCAATCGGGACGAACCTGCCGCTATCCAGCCGTAATATGACCTCGGCCGTCCTTCGGCCCGGTCATCGATCCCCCACCACGCGGCACAGTCGGCATACTCGGCACGTTCGACCCACCGGTCGGCACCCACCCGGTCGGCGCCTGCGGCTGCCGCATCGCGAAACGGAGTTTCACCATGGGCCTCGGCGTGCGCTGGACCCTGCACGGCGACGGCCGGACACCCGCGCCCGGCGCGGTCGTCCGGCCGGACGAGCGGCTCACGTGGCCGCGCACCGCGGGGCTCGGCGCCCAGCACGTGGTCGCCATGTTCGGCGCGAGTTTCGTCGCGCCGGTGCTCATGGGCCTGGATCCGAACCTGGCGATCATGATGTCCGGCATCGCGACGGTGATCTTCCTGCTCGCGACCCGCGGCCGGATCCCGTCCTACCTGGGCTGCTCCCTCTCCTTCGTCGGCGTCGCCGCCGCGATCCGGGCGGGCGGCGGGTCCAGCGCGACCGTCACCGGCGCCGTGCTCGTCGTCGGCGCGGCCCTCTTCCTCGCCGGACTGGCGGTGCGGCACTTCGGCGCGCGGATCATCCACGCGGCGATGCCGCCGGTGGTCACGGGCGCGGTCGTGATGCTGATCGGCTTCAACCTCGCGCCGGTCACCGCCTCGACCTACTGGCCCCAGGACCAGTGGACGGCCCTGCTGGTGATGGCCTTCACCGGGCTCGCCGTGGTGTGCCTGCGCGGGTTCTGGTCCCGGATCGCGATCTTCCTCGGGCTGCTCTTCGGCTACGGGATCTCGGCCCTCTTCGACCTGGTCTTCGGCAAGATCCACTCGACGGTGGGCGGCGGCCCGGCCGTGGACCACTGGCGCCTGGACCTGTCGGGCGTGGCCAAGGCCGACTGGATCGGGCTGCCCTCCTTCCACGCCCCGCAGTTCGAATGGTCCGCGATCCTGATCGCGCTGCCCGTGGTCATCGCGCTGATCGCGGAGAACGCCGGGCACATCAAGGCCGTCGGCGAGATGACCGGCGACCGGCTCGACGACCAGCTCGGCACCGCGATCGCCGCCGACGGCGCCGCGTCGATGCTCTCCACCGCGGTCGGCGGTCCGCCCAACACCACGTACTCCGAGAACATCGGCGTCATGGCCGCCACCCGGGTCTACTCCACCGCCGCCTACTGGGCGGCCGCCGGCTTCGCGCTGCTCTTCGGTCTGTGCCCCAAGTTCGGCGCGGTCGTCGCGGCCATCCCCGGCGGGGTGCTCGGCGGGATCACGGTCATCCTCTACGGCATGATCGGCCTGCTCGGCGCCCAGATCTGGATCAACGGCCGGGTGGACCTGCGCAATCCGCTGAACCTGGTGCCGGCCGCGGCGGGCATCATCATCGGCGTCGGCGGGGTCAGCCTGAAGATCAGCGACAACTTCCAGCTCGGCGGCATCGCGCTCGGCACCCTCGTGGTCATCACCGGCTACCACGTGCTGCGCTACTTCGCCCCGGCGCACATGAAGGAGCACGAGCCGCTCCTCGACTCGGGCACCTCGACCTACGACGCCACGGGCGCCACGGACGGCCCGGACGACGCGGGCACCTCCACCGGGCGGTCCTGACCCTCCCGGTACGGGCAGGTTCGCCCGAACCGGCGAAGTACCGGGCCAAGTCTCCCGGGATCCGGCGCCAGCTGCGAACCTGCCTGCATGGAAGCGGTGCTCGCGCGGATGCGCGCCCTGGACGAGCGACTGCCCGAACACGACGGCGTGGCCGTCTTCAACCGGGTGTACCTGACGGTGACCGAGACCCTGCACCGCCGCATCGAGCACGGGGGCTTCCCCGGCCCGCGCCGGGCGGCGGTGCTGGGCGTGCGGTTCGCCGAGCGGTACCTGATGGCCGTCGACGCGGCCGCCGAGGGGGACCGTACGCCCGCCTGCTGGCGGCCGCTCTTCCAGTACCGGCGCCACCCGGGCGTGCGGCCCCTGCAACACGCCCTCGCCGGGATCAACGCGCACATCGGGCACGACCTGGCCCTCGCGGTGGTCACCACCTGCCGCACCCTGGACTGCGAACCGGCCGCGCTGGAAGCCGACTTCGACCGGGTCGGCGACACGCTGGTCGCCCTGGAGGAACGCATCCGGGAGGACCTGATGCCGGGGCCCGACCTGCTCCAGATCGCCGATCCGCTCACGCACCTGGTCGGCTCGTGGAGCCTGCAGCGCGCCCGGGACGGCGCCTGGGCCTCGGCCCGGCTGCTGTGGACGCTGCGCCGCTCCCCCGACCTGGCCGAGGAGTTCGAGGAGTCCCTGGACGCGGGCGTCGGCCTGGTCGGCCGCTGCCTGCTGACGCCGGTCCGGCAGAAGACCGGCTCCGCCTGGGCGGTGGGGTAGCGCCCGCGGACCCCGACCCCGGCATGGGAACGGGCCGCCGCCGCGCTCGTGGCGCGGGGGCGGCCCGTGGTTCGGGAGGGGCGCCGGGACGGTCAGTCCTCGGGCAGCTCCACCGGGGCGATGGCGTCGTAGAGGTCGCCGGGGCCCGGGTTGGTGGCGTCGGTCGCGCCGCCGAGGTGGTGCATGACGCCCCACACCGCGTTCAGCGCGGTCTGCACGGCGCCCTCGGCCCAGCCCGCCGTCCAGGAGATGTCGTCGCCCGCGAGGAAGATGCCGCGCTTGTCCTCGGGGAGGCGGTCCTGCATGAAGTGGGTGAACAGGCGCCGCTGGTAGCGGTAGTGGCCCGGCAGGTTCGCCTTGAAGGCGCCCATGAAGTAGGGCTCGTTCTCCCAGGAGACGGTGACCGGGTTGCCGATGATGTGGCGGCGGATGTCGACCTTGGGGTAGATCTCGCCGAGGGACTTCAGCATGACCTCCATCCGCTCGTTCGCGGACAGCGGCAGCCACTTCAGGCTGTCGTCGCACCAGGTGTAGGAGAGGCAGATGACGGCCGGCTTGTCCGGGCCGTTGTCCAGCAGGTAGGTGCCGCGCGTCATCCGGTCGGTCAGCGTCATCGACATGACGTCGCGGCCGGTCGGCTTCCCCTCGTCGTCGACGGCCTTGTCCAGCCAGAACGGCCGGTCCACCGGGACGAAGAGCTTGGACGACTCCATGTAGTGGGTGCGCTCGATCGCCGTCCAGTGGTCGATCGGGAAGAGCGTGTCGTCGCACTCGATCTTGGACAGCAGCATCCAGGACTGCGCCGTGAAGATCGCGGCGCGGTAGGTGCGGATGTCGCCGGAGGCGTCGGTGACCGTGATGTGGTTGCCGGCCGTGCGGTGCAGGCGGGTGACCGCCGGCCGCGGGGCGCCCTCGTGCAGGGTGGCCAGCGAGGTGCCCTGGGCCCAGTGGAGGATCTTCTCGGGGGCACGGTCCCACATGCGCAGCGGCAGCTGCTGCGAGCCGCCGACGATGCCCCGGTGGTGGTCGTCCGCCTCGGTGTAGACGACGCGGAGGATCTCCAGGATGGAGTTCGGGAAGTCGGTGTCCCAGCCGCCGGTGCCGAAGCCGACCTGGCCGAAGATCTCGCGCTTGCGGAAGGACTGGAAGGCCTCGGACTTGCAGAGGAACCCGTAGAAGGTCTCGTCGTCGAGCTTCGCGACGAGCTTCGCCCAGATCTCGCGGATGCGCGGGACGTCCCGCTCGCGCATCGCGGTGTTCATGTCGGAGAAGTCCGCGCCCTCGTCGAGGCACGCGTTCCACGCGGCGGCCACGTCGCGGTAGACCTGCGGCAGGTCGGCGATGGTCTCGGCGTAGTGCGTCTCGCCCTTGAGGTCGACGACCGTGGAGGGGGTGGCCTCGGCGAGCGGGTTCGGGAAGGACTCCGTCACCAGGCCGACGAGGTCGATGTAGTGCTGGAGCGCGGTGGAGGACGGCGGGAAGCGCATCGCGCCCATCTCCGCGGTCAGCCCCTCCGTGCCGGCGCCCTCGAAGCCCACGGTGCGCAGCCGACCGCCGATCTGGTCGGCCTCGTAGACGACGGGCTTGAGGCCCATCTTCATCAGCTCGTACGCGGAGATGATCCCGGACAGCCCGCCGCCGATCACGGCGACCTCGGTGCCGTGCTCGGTCGCCGGTATCTGACCCAGGCCCGCCGGGTGGGCGAGGAAGTCGTCGTAGGCGTACGGGAAGTCCGGACCGAACATGGTGATCGGCGGCTGTCCGTCGCTGTGCGGAACGGCGGTGGTGGGGACCGTGGACGTCATGGGGGCACGTCTCCTTGCGGCAGGGCTGGGAAAGGGGTCAGATCAGGGAGGCGTAGAGCCCGGGGCGGCGGTCGCGCAGGTAGGGGTTGTTGGCGCGCGACGCCTGGAGCAGCTCGGGGTCGACCTCGCCGAACACCAGCTCCTCGCCGCGACCGGCGCGGGTGCGGGTGGTGCCGTCGGGGCCGGCCAGTGAGCTGAGCCCGACGAACTCGAACTCGCCCTCGGGGCCCGTGCGGTTGACGTACGCGATGTACATCTGGTTCTCGAAGGCCCGGACCGGTACCAGCTGCTCGGCGACGAACTGGAACGGGTGCATCTGCGCCGTCGGCACGAGGAGCAGGTCGGTGCCGGCCAGCGCGTGGGAGCGGACGTTCTCGGGGAACTCGACGTCGTAGCAGATCATGATGCCGACGCGGAGGCCGTTCAGGTCCGCCTGGACGACGGGGGCGTCGCCGGGGGTGAAGGCGTCCTGCTCGAAGCAGCCGAAGAGGTGGGTCTTGCGGTAGTTCGCCAGGCGCGCGCCGTCGGGGCCGACCAGCTGGGCGGAGTTGAAGACGGCCGCGCCGTCCCGCTCGGGGTAGGCGTACAGCACGGCCACCCCGTGGCGGCGGGCGATCTCGCCGACGGCGACGGCGGACGGGCCGTCGCTGGTCTCGGCGAGCTCGGCGATCTCCTGGACCTCCAGGGCGTAGCCGGTCAGGAACATCTCCGAGGTGACCAGGAGACCCGCCCCGCTGCCGGCCGCGTGCGCGGCGGCCTCGTCGAGGGCCTTCAGGTTCGCGGCGACGTCGCCGGGCCGTCCGGAACTCTGGAGGAGAGCGGTGCGCAGGGCAGGCATGGACGACCTCTGGGGCAGGAGGGGTGGGTTCCTATAGACGGTACGGATGCTGCCGACGGTCGACAAGGCGTGTCTGTTGCGTCCAGCCGAGCGATTCGTTGCGTCTTTCAGGGCCGTAACGGCGATTCGTTGCGTCACCCTTCGGGTCTACGCAGCTTTCCCCGGCGCCCGCACCGGGCCCGCCCGGCCGTGCTCCCGGCCCTGCCCCGGGCCCGCGCGGGAAGCGTTACGCCGGGGCGCCCGAGGTGAAGCGGCGCAGCAGCGGGGAGAGGACCAGGACGGACTTCGTCCGCTCCACGAACGGCTCGCCGGCGATCCGCTCCAGCACCCGCTCGAAGTGGCGCATGTCCGAGGCGAAGACCTGGACCAGCGCGTCCGCGTCGCCCGTCACGGTCGACGCGGACACCACCTCGGGATACCGCTCCAGGCCCCGCCGGATGTCGTCCGGCGAGGTGTTGTGGCGGCAGTAGATCTCGATGAAGCCCTCGGTCTCCCAGCCCATCGCGGCCGGGTCGACGCGGACGGTGAAGCCGGTGATGGCCCCTTCGGCGCGCAACCGGTCCACGCGGCGCTTGACCGCCGGGGCGGAGAGGCCGACCTCGGAGCCGATGTCCGCGTAGGAGCGGCGGGCGTCCTCGGCGAGGGCGTGCACGATGCGTTCGTCGAGATCGTTCAGTCGCACTGCGGGTGGATCACTTCTCTGCGGTAGCCAGTCGGGAGCGGCGGATGCCGTAGAGGAAGTACACCACGAGGCCGACGGCCATCCAGACACCGAAGGCGACCCACGTGGCGGACGGCAGGCTGTACATCATGTAGCCGCAGGCCAGGAAGCCGAGGATGGGCGTGATCGGGAAGAGCGCGACCTTGAAGGTGCGGGGCAGGTCGGGCTTGGTGCGGCGCAGGATCACGACGGCGACGTTGACCAGGGCGAAGGCGAAGAGCGTGCCGATGCTGGTGGCGTTCGCCAGCTCACCCAGGGGGATGAACGCGGCGAGGGCGCCGCAGAAGAGGGAGACGATCAGCACGTTGGCGCGGGGGGCGCCGGTCTTGGCGTCGACCTTGGCGAAGACCTTGGGGACGAGGCCGTCGCGGGACATCGCGAAGAGGATGCGGGTCTGGCCGTACAGGACGGCGAAGACGACGGAGGCGATGGCGACGACGGCGCCCGCGGCGAGGACGACGCCCCAGAAGCTGTGGCCGGTGACGTCGGTCATGATCTTCGCGAGAGCGGCCTCGGTGTTGCCGAAGTCCTGCCACGGCATGGCGCCGACGGCGACGAAGGCGACCAGGATGTAGAGGACGGTCACGATGCCCAGCGAGAGCATGATCGCGCGCGGCAGGTCCCGCTTGGGGTTCTTGGCCTCCTCGCCCGCGGTGGAGGCGGCGTCGAAGCCGATGTAGGAGAAGAAGAGCGTGGAGGCGGCGGCGCTGATGCCGGTGACGCCGAGCGGTGCGAGCGGGGCGTAGTTGCCGGACTTGATGCCCATGACGCCGATGCCGATGAAGAGGAACAGCGTGACGATCTTGACCACGACCATGATCGTGTTGATCCGGGCGCTCTCCTTGGCACCGCGCATCAGGAAGACCATGGCGAGCAGGACGACGACCAGCGACGGCAGGTTGATCCAGCCCCCCTCGCCCATCGGGGCGGCGGAGAACTTCTCGGGGATGGTGACGCCTATCGTCCCGTCGAGCAGTTCGTTGAGGTACTGCCCCCAGCCGACGGCGACGGCCGAGACGGACACCGCGTACTCCAGGACCAGGCACCAGCCGCAGATCCAGGCGATGAACTCGCCCATGGTCGCGTAGGAGTACGAGTACGAGGAGCCGGAGACCGGGACCGATCCGGCCAGCTCCGCGTAGGAGAGGGCGGAGAAGAGCGCGGTCAGGCCCGCGATGACGAAGGAGATCGTGACGGCGGGTCCGGCCTTGGGGGCGGCCTCGCCGAGGACGACGAAGATGCCCGTGCCCAGGGTGGCGCCGATGCTGATCATGGTCAGCTGCCACATGGTGAGCGAGCGGCGCAGCGTGCCGCCCTCGCCCTGACCGCCCTCGGCGACCAGCTGGTCGACCGGCTTGCGGCGCAGCAACGGGTGGACGGGCCTGCGGGGCGGGGACGTGAGCGGTGGCGCCTGGCCGTGATCGAGCACGAGGGGGACTCCTTTGTCACTGCGGGTGGGGTGTTCAGGCGTTCGACCGCAGCGGTCCGGAGCAGGAACAGGCAGGGCGGAAGCTCGCCTGGGCATGGGGGGACCGCCGAGCAGGCGGTCCGCGCCACTCCACGTACAGCGAGTGAGCCTACGAGCTGAGTGATACCGCCCGTAATGCACCATCCTTGCACATTGCCGCACGATCATTGCGCGGATCTGGCCGGAATGGTCCTTTGTTGCGCGCAGATGATCGATCAGTGCGCGGGCCCCTTTCGACCCCTTTCATTGACACCTCGTCAGATTTCGCGCAGCGTGCCGACATGGACCTGGACCCGCACGACCGGAACTGGCTGGACCCCGCCCCCTTCCTGCGCGGAGTGGCCTGGCTGGAAAAGGGCCGGGCCGTGCGCGCGGATCCCGCCGACACGGCGCGGCTGCCGTGGGACACCGGCGAACGGGCCACCCTGCCGATCGGAGTGCGCCTGGAGTTCACCGCCGGGCCCGCGGCGCGCGCGGTGGAGATCCGCTACCGGGCCACCGTGCCCGGACCCACCGACGCGCTGCGCGACCTCGCGCACGGCTTCGCCCTGTGGGACCGGACCGGGCGGCTGGCCGAGGTCTTCACCGAACCGGCCGCGGAGGCCGTCGTGCGCATAGGGCTGCCGCCCGGCGGCGGCCCCTTCACCCTCCACCCGCCCGAGGCCCAGGCCCCGCTGGTGCTGGGCCTGCGCGGGGTCGGCGGGCCGCTCGCCCCGGCGCCCCGGACGCCGCGCTGGGTGGTGCACGGGGACTCCATCACCGAGGGCTGGTGGTCCACCCGCCCCGCCCACGGCTGGACCGCCGTGGCCGGCCGGGCGCTGGGCTGGGACGCGGTCAACCTCGGCTACGCGGGGGCCGCCCGCGGCGAGCTCGCCACCGCCGAGCAGCTCGCCGCCCTGCCCGCCGACGCCCTGACCCTGGCCTTCGGCACGAACTGCTGGTCGCGGGTGCCCTTCTCCGTCCCCCTCATGTACGAGACCACGCGCGCCTTCGTCGAGCTGATCCGCCAGGGGCACCCGCGGACCCCGCTGCTGGTCCTCTCCCCCGTGCTGCGCCCCGACGCCGAACGCACCCCGAACCGGCTCGGCGCCACCCTGGGCGCGCTGCGCGACGCGATGGAGCGCGCCGTGCGGGAGCGGGTCGCGGCCGGGGACGCGCGGCTCGTGCTGCTCCCGGGGCGCGATCTGCTGGGCCCCGGCCACCTGGCCGACGGGCTGCACCCCGACGACGAGGGACACCGGGTGCTGGGGCTGGCCGTGGCCGCGGCCCTGCGCCGGGCCGGGTTCGCCGACGCCGCCGGCCGACCCGGCGCCGGGGTCCCGCGGGGCCGGGGCGGTGACGCACACCCCGTTCCACCCCTCGGGGGCCCTCTCTAGACTGCCCCCATGCTGCGCGTACTGGCCGTCGACGACGAGAAGCCGCTCCTGGAGGAGCTGCTCTACCTGCTGCGCTCCGACCCGCGCGTGGGCGCGGCGGTCGGGGCGTCCGACGCCACCGAGGCCCTGCGCCGCATCACCCTCGCCGTGGAGTCGGGCCCGGACGGGGCCGACGGGCTCGACGTGGTCTTCCTGGACATCCACATGGCGGGGCTGACCGGGCTGGACATCGCCCGGCTGCTCGCCGGGTTCAGCTCGCCGCCGCTGATCGTCTTCGTCACCGCGCACGAGGGCTTCGCCGTCCAGGCCTTCGACCTCAAGGCGGTGGACTACGTCCTCAAGCCGGTCCGGCCGGAGCGGCTGGCCGAGGCCGTGCGCCGGGTCTGCGCGCTGCTGGGGCACGACCGGGAACCGGCCGCGGCGCTCCCCGCCCCGAGCGGCCCCCGGCGCCCCGCACCGCCCGGCGCCGCGGCCGCCCCGGCGGCGGTCGCGGCGCCGGCCACCGGTGCGGAGCGGGCCGCCGAGCAGATCGCGGTCGAGCTGGGCGGGGTGACCCGGTTCGTGGCGATAGCGGACATCGCGTACGTCGAGGCCCAGGGGGACTACGCCCGGCTGCACACCGGCGAGGGCAGCCATCTGGTGCGGATCCCGCTGTCCACGCTGGAGGAGCGCTGGGCCGCGCGGGGCTTCGTACGGATACACCGGCGCCACCTGGTGGCGCTCGACCGGATCGACGAACTGCGTCTGGACGCGGGCACCACCAGCGTCCGGGTCGGCGCCGCGGAGCTCCAGGTGAGCCGTCGTCACGCCCGGGAGCTGCGCGACCTCCTGATGCGCAAGGCCACCGGCTGACCCCCGCGGGCCCCCGCCCGCGCGACCGCCCGGCGCTGCGCGGGCGCCGTTCGTCGCGCGGCACGGCGCGTACGGCGATCCGGCGGGGCCGTCGGCCGCAGGAGGCGCCCCGCCGGCCCCGCGGCCGGTCCGCCCGCCCCTATCGTGGATCTTCCGGGCGGGAGGAGCGAGATGTCCGAGATCCAGGCGCTGCTCGACGCCCTGCAGGGACTGCCGCGCACCCGGCCGACCGGTCCGGCCGAGGCCGAGGCCCTGCTGGCCCGGCTGCGCAGCGCCGCCGCGCGCTGGGCCGACGTCCTCTACGAAGCCGACGAGAGCTGCCGCCAGCACCTGCCGCCGCGCGCGGAAGCGGCCCTGACCCTGGCCTTCCGGCGGGCCGAGGAGTCCTACGTGGAGCTGGAGATCGCCCGCCGCGACTGCGCCGAGCACCGCGACTGCGAGCACCCGCACGCGCACGACCGGATGCGCTGACCCGGTCCGCGCCGCGCCCCGCCGCGGCGGTGGATCCGGCCTGTCGCCCGCGGCGGGGACGCGCCTAGAATCCGGTGACCGCAAACCGCCCCCCTTCCCCTCCGAGGCCGCACGGTGAACCAGACGTACGCGCTGAGCGCGGTCGCCGTCGTCGTCCTGGCCACGGTGCTGCTCGGCGGGCTCGGGCTGCGGATATCGCGCACCACCTCCGACTTCTACGTCGCCTCGCGCACCGTCGGCCCCCGGCTCAACGCGGCGGCCATCAGCGGGGAGTACCTCTCCGCCGCGTCCTTCCTCGGGATCGCCGGGCTGGTGCTGCTCCAGGGGCCGGAGATGCTCTGGTACCCGGTCGGGTACACGGCCGGGTACCTGGTGCTGCTGGTGCTCGTGGCCGCGCCGCTGCGCCGCTCGGGGGCGTACACGCTGCCCGACTTCGCCGAGGCGCGGCTGGAGTCGCGGGCGGTGCGCCGGATCGCGGTGGTCTTCGTCCTCGGCGTCGGCTGGCTGTACCTGCTGCCCCAGCTCCAGGGCGCGGGCCTGACCCTGCAGATCCTGACCGGCGCCCCGCGCTGGGCGGGCGGGCTCGTGGTGGCCGTCGTGGTCACGGTGGCCGTGGGCGCGGGCGGGATGCGCAGCATCACCTTCGTGCAGGCCTTCCAGTACTGGCTCAAGCTCACCGCGCTGCTGGTCCCGGCCTTCTTCCTGATCGCCGCCTGGGTCGGGGACGGCGCCCCGCGCGCGACCTTCGACGCCCCGGCGGTGCTCCGGGAGCACGCCTCGGTCACCCTGGGCCAGGAGGTGCGCATGACCCTGGACGCGCCGCTCGTCCTGAGCGTCACCGGCCGGATCGACGGCCGGACGTACACCGGGGACACCACCGCGCTGGGCGTCGGCGAGCACACCGTGGCGGCCCGCACCCGGCTGGACTTCGCGTCGGGCAGCACGCTGCCCGCGGCCCGCGCGGGCGACCGGCCGGCCGCCGCGTCCTGGTCCCAGCCGCTCTCGGGCAAGCGGGAGGAGTACCGGCTCTACGCGACGTACGGCCTCATCCTCGCCACCTTCCTCGGCACCATGGGGCTGCCGCACGTCGCGGTGCGCTTCTACACCAGCCCCGACGGGCGGGCCGCGCGGCGCACCACCCTGGTCGTGCTCGGGCTGGTCGGCACCTTCTACCTGCTGCCGCCGGTCTACGGGGCGCTGGGCCGGATCTACGCTCCCGAGCTCGCCTTCACCGGTGACACCGACGCGGCGGTCCTGGTGCTGCCCGCGCGGCTGGTCGGCGGGTTGCTCGGCGAGCTGCTGGGCGCGCTGCTCGCCGCGGGCGCCTTCGCCGCGTTCCTGTCCACCGCGTCCGGGCTGACGATGGCGGTGGCGGGGGTGCTGCACCAGGACGTGCTGCCGGCGCGGGGGCGCGGGGGCCCTGCGGCGCCGGGCGGCTTCCGCGGGGCCGCGGCCTTCCGGCTGTCGGTGCTGGTGGCGATGGCGGTGCCGCTGATCGGCGGGGTGCTGGCCTCGCACGTGCCGGTGGCGGACGCCGTGGGGCTCGCCTTCGCGGTGTCGGCCTCCTCCTTCTGCCCGCTGCTGGTGCTGGGGATCTGGTGGCCCCGGCTGACCCCGCCCGGTGCGGTGACCGGGCTGGTGGTCGGGGGCGGGGCCGCGCTCGGCGCGGTACTGGCGACCCGGGCGGGGCTGGCTCCCGCGGGCTGGCCGACCACCCTGCTGGCCTGGCCGGCCGCCTGGTCGGTGCCGCTCGGCTTCCTGACGATGGTGCTGGTGTCGTTGGCCACCCCGGGCCGGATACCGAAGGGGACGGCGGCCACCCTGGCCCGGCTGCACCTGCCCGAACAGCTGGTGCGCCGGGCCGAGGGCCGGCGCCCCGGCCCCGGGGACGCCCGGTGACGGGCGCGGCGCTCCTGGCGCCGACGGCGGCGGCCTGCGCGGTCCTGGCCGTGGGGTACGCGCTGGGCCGACTGCACGCGCGCCGGGCCGATCGCGGCGCTTCGGGTCTGGGCACTCCGGTGGAGCGGGCCACCTTCCACACCCTGCACACCGCCTCGCTGGCCGCTCCCCCGCTGCGCGCCGGGCTCACCGAGGACACCGCCCGCAAGGCGGCCCGGCGGCTGCGCTCGCTGCTCGGCACCGAGGCCCTGTGCCTGACCGACCGGGAGAAGGTGCTGGCCTGGGACGGTCCGGGGGCCGGTCACCACGGGCGGCGGGCGATGGAGCGGGCGGCGCAGCTGTGGGAGTCGGGGCGCGGCAGCAGCGGGTACACGGACTGCCGCGAGCCGGGCTGCGTCCTGAAGTGGGAGGTCGTCGCCCCCCTCACCGGGGAGGACGGGGTGCTGGGGGCGCTGGTGGCGTACGGGGCGCAGGAGTCGGCGGTGCTGGTGCGGGCCGCCACCGAGGTGGCCCGTTGGGTCTCCGTACAGCTGGAGCTCTCCGAACTGGACCGTTCGCGCACCCGGTTGATGGAGGCCGAGATCCGGGCGCTGCGCGCGCAGATCTCGCCGCACTTCATCTTCAACTCGCTGGCGGCGATCGCCTCCTTCGTCCGCACCGATCCGGAGCGGGCGCGCGAACTGCTCTTGGAGTTCGCCGACTTCACGCGCTACTCCTTCAGGCGCCACGGGGACTTCACCACGCTGGCGGACGAGTTGCGCTCCATCGAACAGTATCTGGCGCTGGCCGGGGCCCGGTTCGGGGACCGGTTGAAGGTGACCCTGCGGGTGGCACCCGAAGTCCTGCCGGTGGCGCTGCCGTTCCTGTGCCTGCAACCACTGGTCGAGAACGCGGTCAAGCACGGGCTGGAGGACTCCTCCGGGGAGTGCCGGATCACCATCACGGCCCGGGACGCGGGCCCGGAGGCGGTGCTGACCATCGAGGACAACGGGGTGGGGATGGACCCGGCGCTGCTGCGTCGGATCCTGGCCGGGGAGGCGACCGGCTGCGGGACGGGCATCGGGCTGCCGAACGTCGACCAGCGGATGCGGCAGGTGTTCGGGGACGACTACGGGCTGGTCTTCGAGACGGCCGTCGGCGAGGGCATGAAGATCACCGTGCGGATCCCCAAGTACCGGGCCGGGGTGCACAGCTCGGAGCGCTGAGACCCGGGCGGGAACGACCGCGACCCCCGGCCCGTCCTGGAACGGACGGGCCGGGGGCCGCGAGGCGGTGCGGGGGGGGGGGACTAGCTCCAGCTGGCGTGCAGCGGCTTGCCCTCGGCGTAACCGGCGGCGGACTGGATGCCCACGACGGCCTTCTCCTCGAACTCGGCGAGCGAGCCGGCACCGGCGTAGGTGCAGGAGGAGCGGACGCCCGCGATGATCGAGTCGATCAGGTCCTCGACGCCCGGGCGGGCCGGGTCGAGGAACATGCGGGAGGTGGAGATGCCCTCTTCGAAGAGCGCCTTGCGGGCGCGGTCGTAGGCGGACTCCTCGGAGGTGCGGTTGCGCACGGCGCGCGCGGAGGCCATGCCGAAGGACTCCTTGTACAGCCGGCCGTCGGCCGCCTGCTGGAGGTCGCCCGGGGACTCGTACGTACCGGCGAACCAGGAGCCGATCATCACGTTGGACGCACCGGCGGCCAGTGCCATGGCCACGTCGCGCGGGTGACGGACGCCGCCGTCGGCCCAGACGTGCTTGCCGTGCTTCTTCGCCTCGGCGGCGCACTCCATGACCGCGGAGAACTGCGGACGGCCCACGCCGGTCATCATGCGGGTGGTGCACATGGCGCCGGGGCCCACACCGACCTTGATGATGTCCGCGCCGGCCTCGATGAGGTCCTTGACGCCCTCGGCGGCGACGATGTTGCCCGCGACGATCGGGACCTGCGGGTCGAGCGCGCGCACGGTCTTGATCGCGTTGATCATCGACTCCTGGTGGCCGTGGGCCGTGTCGATGACGATGGTGTCGACGCCCGCGTCCAGCAGCTGCTTGGCCTTGACGGCGAAGTCGCCGTTGATGCCGACGGCGGCCGCGATGCGCAGCTTCCCGTCGGCGTCGGTGGCGGGGGTGTAGAGGGTGGCGCGCAGCGCGCCCTTGCGGGTCAGGATGCCGACGAGGCGGCCGTCCTTGTCCACGGCGGGGGCCAGCTTGCGGTGACCGGCGTCGAGCTGGTTGAAGGCCTCGCGGGGGTCGATGTCGGCGTCGATGAGCAGCAGCTCCTTCGACATGACCTCGGAGAGCTGGGTGAAGCGGTCCACACCGGACAGGTCGTGCTCGGTGACGACGCCGATCGGGCGGTTGTCGGCGTCGACGACGACGCCGGCGCCGTGCGCCCGCTTGGGGAGCAGGGACAGCGCGTCGGCGACGGTCTGCGTGGGGGCCAGCGTGATCGGGGTGTCGAGCACGTGGTGGCGGGTCTTCACCCACGAGATGACGTCGGTGACGACCTCGATCGGGATGTCCTGCGGGATGACGACGATGCCGCCGCGGCGGGCGACGGTCTCGGCCATCCGGCGGCCCGCGATCGCGGTCATGTTGGCGACCACGAGGGGAATGGTGGTGCCGGTCCCGTCGGGCGAGGAGAGGTCGACGGCCTGACGGGAGCCCACCGAGGAACGGCTGGGCACCATGAACACATCGTCGTACGTCAGGTCGTACGGCGGCTTCAGGTCATTGAGGAAACGCACGTGCTGAACATCCCAGTCGATCGGAGGGGCCGCCTGCCCTGACAGGGCAGCCGAGGAAACGCACGTACTTCATTCTCCCATGTCCTGGCGTTGGTGCAGCCCGGGGCGATCGTCCAGGACGTGGTGGGCCGATTGGTTCTTTCCTACGGGACCTTAGTCCCGGCAGGGGGGTACGGAAAGGACCCACGCGCGGAGCGCGGGGCCACGCGGTGGCCACCGGTCAGCGGATGAACTCGCGGCGGGTCGCCTGGCCGGGTATCAGGGGCCGGGGCGGCAGTACGGCGGGGGCGCCGCGGTGCTGACCGGGGGGCCTGGCCGGTCCGGGGTACGGATCGGAGGCGGCCCGGCCGCGCGCGCCCAGCAGGGTCGCGGCGTGGGCGACGCTGGCGAGGGTGGCGTGGTGGTGCCAGCCCCGGAAGGAACGGCCCTCGAAGTCCCGGATGCCGACGGGCTCGCAGATCCCGGCGAAGTCGAGGGAGACCCGGTCGGTGAGCTTGGCCAGCAGGAAGAGCTGGGCGAGCGGCCGGTCGCCGATGTTGGTGATCCAGAATTCCGAGGGCAGCAGGGCGGCCTCGGTCCAGGCCCCGACCAGCAGCAGCGGGGTGGGCGCCGGTGCGGCCCGGTCCTCCAGGGGCGTGCCGAGGACGGCCGCCGCGGTCAGCAGGGTGACCGCGCCCTCGCCGCGGCCGTGCCGGGTCCACTCGACGACCCGGCGCTGCGAGCGCAGCGAGTCGATCAGCTCGCGGGCGGGCGCGGTGTGCGGTCCGGGCTTGTGGCGGCCGGCGCCCCCGAAGGAGACCGGCAGCGATCCGTCGACCTTCAGAACGAAGGGGATGTCCTGGAGGGAGAAGGATTCGATGGTGTGCGCGATGTCGGTGTTGGCCACCTCCATCACCACCGGCCTGCGCTGCAACTGCCAACTGGCGGCCATCCGTTGGACGGCGAGCACGGCGTCCTGCGCGGGGGTGAGCGAGCGGGCCGTGTCCGGGATGCCGGCACGGCGGCGGTGCAGGAGTTCGCTGGTCCAGGGCCCGGGGAGGGTGAGGGTCCACTCGACGGGGAAGCTGGCCTCGCTGGAGGCGAGCCAGATGCCGCCCGCCTGCTGGCAGTTGGCGGTGCGACCGAGCTGGGGGACGAACTGGCGGCCCACTCCGACCGAGCGGTCGCCGGCCTTCTCGATGACCATGGGCTGCACCACCCAGGCCAGCGGGCGCTGGGCGGTGCGTTCGAGGTGCTGGGCGAGGGAGCGGCGTACCGGCGTCCAGTCCCAGGGTGACTTGCTGATGAACTGCTGGAGGCTCTGCTCCACGGAACTCGCGCCGGTTCCGGCGATATTCCGTATGGTCTTCTTTCCGCTGGTCCGCACGAGGCCGTTCAGATATACGCGGGCCCAGTTTCGCTGGTCCCGCCGGGGTAAGGACTCGAAGAACAGCGAGATCAGAACGTCGATCAATTCGGAGACATCCTTGGCGGATTCCTCCGGCAGGACTACGCGAGCCATCCGGGCCTCCCCCGCGACCAGCTAGATCCAATACCCTACTTGACCGGCACAACCGCCCGTAGGGCGCTGCGGCTACTTCATGAGGTCGCTGGTGCTTTCGAGCCGCTCTTCTTCTATCACGAGGGGGATGGGGATCTGGTTCGCCGCGTAGTAGAGCGCGATCAGGAAGTGGGCGACGAGAGTGAGGGGTGCGGAGAAGAAGGACAGGACCACGGTGCAGGGGTAGGCGATGGCTCCCAGCCCGAAGCGCATCCGGGTGGCGCGGGCGCCCTCCCGGTCCACGTGTTCGTGGAAGAGGTGGCCCACGCGCGTGACGTACCACCAGAAGCCGAGATAGGCGAGGGCGTAGACGACCGTCCACGCGCTGTAGAGGATGGCGGCCGCGTTGGCCGAATCCCCGTCGTCCAGGTGCTCCGCGAGCACGGAGGTGGTCCACGGGATCACCGAAACCACCATCAGCACCAGGAGATTGAGGAACAGGAGCGGCCTGTCCACCTTCTTGAGGTGAATGAAGATGGTGTGGTGGTTGACCCACATGACGCCGATGATGAGGAAACTCACCACGTATGCCGCGTAATGCGGCCACTGTTCCCACAAACCGTGCCAGAGGGCGGATCCGGTTTCCTCCGGAACCTTGATCTCCAGCACGAGAATCGTGATGACAATGGCGAACACGCCGTCACTGAACGCCTCGACGCGCCCGGTTTCCGATTCCATGACCTCCCCTTTGCCCCACTGCTCCGCGTGCCGGGGAGGGCGCTGCCCCCGCCCTCCCCGCACACGCTACCCAGATATCGGGAGTCAGCCGCCGAAGCCGGCGGTCTGGCGCCAGATCCGGCCATCGCGGACGACGAGCGTCCCGAACGCGTGCTCCGGTTCGCCGTTGAGGTTCATGATCGCCCGGTAGAAGATCGTGTCCTCCGTCTCCACGTACTCCTGGAGCTCGACCAGCGTGGGCTTCACCGAGAGGTAGCCGGTGAAGGTCTCCCGTACCGCGTCGATCCCCACCGAGGCTCCTTCGAATCGAAGGAGCACGGCGTCGTCGGTGTAGTTCCTCATCACCGCCTCGATGTCCAGCGCGGCCAGCGCGTCCATCTGCCGGACGAAGACCGGGTGCAGTGTGGCGATGTCGTAGGTGGCCATGTCGACTCCCTTTCAACTGGGGTGGGTGGTGCGCGGCGCGCGGTCAGGGTTCGTCGGAAGCGGACGGCGGGGGCGGGGCCGGGGCCAGCGGGAGGCGGACCACCATCCGCGTCTCACCCGGCCGGGACCGCGCCGTGATGGAGCCGCGGTGGCGCTGGGTGACGATGCGGTAGCTCAGGTGCAGCCCGAGCCCGGTGCCCTTGCCGACGTCCTTGGTGGTGTAGAAGGGCTCGAAGATCCGCGGCAGGGAGCTCTCGGGAATGCCGCGGCCCGTGTCGCGGACCTCCACCACCATGCACCCGCCCTCGGCGCGGGCACGCAGCGTGAGCACTCCGGAGCCCTCCATGGCCTCGGCCGCGTTGTCGACCAGATTCGTCCACACCTGGTTCAACTCGCTGGGATAGCCCGTCAGTTCGGGCAGATCGGGGTCGTAGGCGCGCACGATGCTGATCCCGGGGAGCTTGGACCTGAGCACGACCAGCGTGTTCTCCAGTCCGTCGGTCACCGCGAAGCGCTGCTCGGGCGCGCGGTCGAGATTGGCGTAATCACGGGTGGCCGATACCAGGTGGGAGATCCGTGGTCCGGCGGCGCGCAGCTCGGCCGCCAGCGCGCGGACCTCCAGCAGGGCCGCCAGGTGGTCGAGGGCCGCGGGCAGCGCCGGTTCGCCGATCCCCTCCAACCGTTCCAGCAGCCAGCCCAGCTCCAGCCCGAGGTCGGAGAGTCCGGCGCCGAGCGAGCCCGGCCGCTCCACCCCCGCCTCCTCGGCCCAGTCGCCGATCGCCTCCTCCGCGTCCGCCTGGGCCAGCGGGTCGGTGGTGGCCGGTGGCGGGAGCTTGTCCAGCTCGTCCGCGATCCGGTCCAGGACGGCCCGCTCGGCGCCGGTGGCGGCCGCTCCCCAGGACTGCGCGGTCCGGGTGAGCCCGTCCAGGGCGGGGGCCAGCTCCTGGGCGGCGCGGGCCACGGCCGCCGCCGGGTTGTTCAACTCGTGGGCCAGGCCCGCCGCGAGCGTGCCCAGTGCCTCCACGGTGGCCCGCTTGCGGGCCTGGATCTCGGAGGACTTGATCCGCCAGGCCAACACGGGCAGCAGGACCGCGGCCACCCCGTGGCAGCGGGTCAGCATGTCGAAGAAGACCGGCCGGGGGTAGGTGACGACGGTGGTGGCGGGGCCGCTGGCCGCCGCGGTGGCCACGTACGCCCCCTCGGTGAGCAGCGGCAGTTCGCCGGTGAACCGGTGGGCGGCGGCGGGCTTGCCGTCGTGTTCCTCGGCCGCGCCGCCCTCCTCCTCGGTGAAGTGCCGGGTGAGCACCTCCTCCCGGCCGTCGACGACCTTCGTGACGACCAGGCCGCCGGAGAGCAGCACGTGGAAGCCGGTGGCGTCCTCGCCGTCGCGGAAGAGCACCTCGCCGTCGGCGAGCGCGCGGGGCTCGGACACCGAGACCAGCCAGTCGAGTTGGTCCTGGGTGAGCGCGGCGAAGATCTCCAGTGCGCCCAGCGCCGTGCGCAGCTCGGACGGGTTCACGGCGTGCCCCCCTCGGCCCGGGTGCGGGCGGCCAGTCGCAGGGTCACCCACAGGGCCACCGCGCAGACGGCGGCGACGGCGGCCATGAAGCCGACCGAGGTGCGGTGCAGCCCGTGGATGTTGGTGAGGAACCCGGCGAGGACGGCCGGGACGCTCATGGCGAGGTAGGCGAACACGTAGACCGCGGCGGTCAGTTCACCCCGGTGCGCCGGCTCCGCGAGGGCGCTCAGGGCCCGGAAGGAGCCGAGGAAGGCGGCGCCCCAGCCGGCCCCGAGGACCGCGGTGCCGATCAGGAACACGGCGGCCGAGCGCACTCCCAGCGCGAGCAGGACCAGTGCCAGTCCGGCGAGCAGCGCGCACAGGCCGAGCACGGCGGTGCGCAGGGCCTCGGTCCGGCCGAGGAAGAGCTGGGCGGTGGTGGCGGCGCCCGCGAGGAGGGCCACGGTGGCGCCGCCGACGAGGTAGTTGGTGCTCTGGAGGAGCGAGAGCGCCAGGTGCGGTCCGAGCGAGAGGTAGAAGCCGCCGACCGACCAGACGGCGACGATGGTCAGGACGAGGACGGCGAAGCGGCGGCGGACCGGGGCGGGTACGCCGATCCGGTGCGGGCTCAGGGAGAAGCCGCGGCCCGGCCGGGCGGCGCCGGGGGCGCTCTCCCGCATCCGCACCACCCCGATCAGGGTGAGCGCGAAGGCGCCGATGAGCAGCAGGTAGCTGAGCGCGGTGGGCGCGGGCCCGTACTGCACGAGGAGTCCGGCCCCGAGCCCGCCCAGCCCGATCCCGACCGTCGGTCCGGCGCTGTTGACCTGGGCCCCGAGGGCGGGCCGGGAGCGCGGGGCCAGTTCGAGGAGTCCGGCGCCCATGGCCCCGGTGGCCAGTCCGACGGCGAGTCCCTGCACGGCGCGGGCGGCGAGCAGCCAGCCCGGTCCCCGCGCCCCCGCGAAGAGGGCCATGGAGACGATCGCGAGGACGAGTCCCGCGCCGAGCACGGGACGGCGCCCGAGCGTGTCGGAGAGGGAGCCGAAGAGCAGCAGGCCGCCGAGCACGGTGACGGCGTACAGGGCGAAGACCACCGTGATCATCGCGGCGGAGAGGTCCCACTTGTGCTGGTAGAGCACGTAGAGGGCGGAGGGCACGGAGGAGGAGAGCATCAGGAGCACGAGGACCGCGCCGATCACCCAGAAGCCGGAGCCTCTGGAGGGCGCGGCCGCCCCACCGGCAGGGTGCACCGTCACTCCCGTCGTCGTCTTGGGCAGGTGGGCCACTGCTCTCACTCCCCCGTGGTGCGTCGCTGCGCGGCCGCGCTCAGCCGAGTGCGGTCCATGCGGCCAGGGCCCTGGTCAGGGCCCGGGCCGTCAGTACTCCCGCGAGGTGGCCGAGGTACTCGGCCGAGGTGCCGCGCCCGGGGACGAACAGCTCCCGCGGCTGGGCCCGGAAGGCCGCCAGCACCTCCTGCGTCGGGTACGCCTCGCGGCCCCGCAGGAGCTCCTCGACCCCGTGCAGCCGCACCGCCCGGGCGGTGGCCCCGGTGACCGCGATCCGCGGCCCGTGGCGGGTGATCCGTACGGCGACCGCGCAGACCGGGTAGCGGGTGGCCCGGTCGGCGGTCTTCTCGAAGGCACCGGCCGCTCCCGCGGCGGGCACCAGCAGCGCGGTGATCAGCGTGTCGGGTGGCGGTCCGGTGGCCGTGAACTCCTCGGCGGTGCGGGTGGACCGGCCGCCGGGCGCGGCGAGCTCGACCAGCGCGTCGGCGGCGAGGGCGGCCACCGGGAGGTCGGTGGCCCGGCCGGGCGCGGCGAGGTTGCCGCCGACCGTGCCGAGGTTGCGGACCTGCGGGTCCCCGTTGGCGCGGGCGGCGGCGGCCAGCTCGGGGGCCTCGCTCAGCACGAGCGGGTCGGCGGCCAGTTCGGCGAGGGTGGTGAGGGCGCCGATCCGCAGCCCCGCGGGGGTGCGGACGGCGCCGCGCAGCCCTTCGAGCCGGGTGACGTCGACGAGCAGGCGGACCGGCCCGCCGCCGGGGACGGCCTCCCCGGTGCGCAGTCCCGGGAGCAGGCTCTGGCCACCGGCCAGGACGCGCGCTCCCGGGGTGCCCGCGAGGAGGGCCAGGGCCTCCTCGACGCCGTCGGGCCGGACGTAGTCGAACGCGGTGGGGATCACTGCTCCGCTCCTTCTCCGCGCAGGCGGCGCCAGACCTTCTCCGGGGTGAGGGGCATGTCGATGTGCCGGACGCCGAGGTCCGCGAGGGCGTCGACGACCGCGTTGACCACGGCGGCGGCGGGCGGCACGGTGGCGATCTCCCCGGCCCCCTTGGCTCCCAGCGGGTTGTGGGGGCTTGGGGTGCAGGTCTTGTCGAGGGCGAAGAAGGGGACGTCGGCGGCGCGGGGCAGGGCGTAGTCGCGCAGGTCCGCGGTGACCAGGACGCCCTGGTCGTCGTATTCGGCGGCTTCCATCAGGGCCTGGCCGAGGCCGTGCACGATGCTGCCCTCGATCTGGCCGAGGACCACCTTCGGGTTGCCGATGTTGCCTGCGTCGTCGACGGCGGTGTAGGCCACCACCTCGACCTCGCCGGTGAGTTCGTCCACCTCGACGACGGCGACGTGGCTGCCGAAGGGGTAGTTGAAGTCCGGCGGGTCGAAGTGGGTGGTCTCGTCGAGGGCGGGTTCGATGTCGGCGGGCAGTCCCCAGCCGTACCACAGGCCCATGGCGAGCTCGGCGAAGGTCTTCGCGTTCTCCTCGTTGCCCGTTTCGAAGACCTTGCCGTTCGCGTAGGCGGCCCGCTCCTCCGGGATGCCCAGGAAGACGGCTCCGGCGCGGACCAGCTTCCGCTTGATCTTGCGGGCGGTGAGGGCGACGGCGGGGGCGGCCATGCTGTAGGAGCGGCTGCCGTACGTGCCCTGGCCGTAGGGGGCCTTGAGGGTGTCGCCCTCGTAGACGTTGACGGTGTCCACGTCGATGCCCAACTCGTCCGCGGCGACCTGGGCGAAGACCGTGCCGTGGCTCTGGCCGGTGGAGGCGGAGCCGACGGTGACGCTGACCTCGCCGGTCGGGTGGACCCGGATGTTGGCGCTCTCCCAGGTCCCGCCGAGCATGCCCTCCTGGGACATCCGGGTGGAGGGGCCGACCCCGCAGATCGCGACGTAGGTGGCGAGGCCGACGCCGAGGCGCTTGCCGCGGGTGCGGGCCTCGGCCCTGCGGGCGGGCACGTCGGCGTATCCGGAGAGCTCCAGGGCCCGATCGAAGTTCTCCCGGTAGTTCCCCGAGTCGTAGGTCCAGCCGAGGCCGTTGTCGTAGGGGAAGCGGTCGGCGGGGACGAGGTTGCGGCGCCGGACGGCGGCCGGGTCCATGCCGATCTCCCCCGCGTACCGGTCCACGAGGCGTTCCATCAGGAAGGCGGCCTCGGCCCGGCCGCTGCCGCGCTGGGCGCCCAGCGGGACGGTGTTGGTGAAGGCGGCGTACACCTCGCAGAACGCGGCGTCGATGGCGTACATGCCGGTGATCGAGCGCCCCATCAGCGCGGTGGCCACCCCGGGTCCGATGGTGGAGGGGTAGGCGCCGAGGTTGGCGTAGCTGGTGCAGCGCACGGCCGTGATCCGGCCGTCGCGGGTCCCGGCCAGGGTGACGTGCTGGCGGTGGTCGCGGCCCTGGACCGTGGAGTTCATCAGGCCGGTGCGGGTGTCGACCCACTTCACGGGGCGGCCGAGGGCCTTGGCGAGGACGAGGACGAGGGCCATGTCGGGGTAGAGGTACCCCTTGGTGCCGAAGCTGCCGCCGACGGTCGGGGCGATCACCCGGAGCTTGTTGAAGGGGATGCCGAGGACCAGCGCGGAGAGCAGGAAGCGGTGGTTGTGCGGGCCCTGGGTGGAGGAGTAGAGGGTGTACTCGCCGGTGGCCCGGTCGTAGGCGCCGATCGCGCCGCGCGGCTCGATGGGGCTGTTGATGGTGCGCTGGTTGACCAGGTCCAGCTCCACGGTGACCTCGGCGTCGGCGATGGCCGCGTCCGTACGCTCCTGGTCCCCGCAGGTCCAGTACGCGTTGAGGTTGCCGGGGACGGCTTCGTGGAGCTGCGGCGCGTCGTCGGCGAGGGCGGCGTCGGCCCGGGTGACCACGGGCAGCGGCTCGTACTCCACGCTGATGGCGGCGAGCGCGGCCACGGCCTGGCGCTCGGTCTCGGCGACGACCACGGCGATCGGGTCGCCGACGTGGCGCACGGCGTCGCCGGTGAGCACCGGGCGGGCGCCCGGAAGTCCGTACGGGTGGGGCGGGAAGTGGCTCTCGACCCCGCCGGGTATCCAGATGCAGGGCAGCGGCATCAGCTCCGTGAAGTCGGCCGCCGTGGCCACCTTCAGGACGCCGGGCATCTGCCGCGCGGCCTTGGTGTCGATCCCGAGGATCTTCGCGTGCGCCACCTCGCTGCCGAGGATCGCCATGTGGGCGGTCCCGGGCAGGTCGATGTCGGCGACGTACACGGCCTCGCCGCGCAGCAGGCGCGGGTCCTCGCGGCTGTCGATCGGCTGCCCGAGCAGCCCCGGTGCGTGGAGTCCGGTCTCCCCCGTCACGGTGGTCATGGTCTTCACCCCTCCTGTCTCGACGTCGCGCAGGCGCGCTGCACGCCCCGGACGACGCTGTGGTAGCCGGTGCAGCGGCAGAGGTTCCCGGTGAGCCATTCGCGGATCTCGGGCTCGGTGGGGGCGGGGCCGCCCGCGGTGGTGTCGACGAGTTCGCCGAGCGCCATGACCATGCCGGGGGTGCAGAAGCCGCACTGGGTGCCGTGCTCCTGGCGCAGGGCTTCCTGGAGTCCGTTCAGCTCGCCGTCGGGCCCGGCGACGCCCTCGATGGTGGAGACCTCGCGGCCGGTCGCGGCGACGGTGAGGACGAGACAGCTCTTGGCGGACTTCCCGTCGAGCCGGACCACGCAGGAGCCGCACTGGCCGGTGTCGCAGCCGACCTTGGTTCCGGTGAGGCCGAGCCCGTCGCGGAGCCGTTCGACGAGCAGTTCGTTCGGCTCGGCGGCGAACCGCTCTTCGACCCCGTTCACTTTCAGTGTGATATCCATGCGAGGGCCTGCGCTTCCGTGAACGGATGATTGAAGAGGGGCCCGTCGGGCTGCTGGAGAATTCCTCCGGAATGCGGCGGACCGGTGTCGACGGGGGCGAATCCGAGATCGGCGACGATTCCCGCGACGATTTCCTTGGCCTTCGCGTCGTCGCCCGCCGTGTAATGCGCCGGACGCTCCGCGTCCGTCGCGCGCGGGGCGCTTCCGGCGACGGCCAGGGTCTCGAAGTGCATGGACTTCAGGGATTCGACGATGCGGGGCACCATGGGTGCCCCTTCAGTCCATGCCGATCCAGACCGACTTGGTCTGGGTGTAGCTCTCCAGGGATTCGGGGCCGCACTCGCGGCCGAAGCCGGAGGCCTTGTAGCCGCCGTACGGCACCGAGGGGTCGTACTGGTTGTAGCAATTGACCCAGACCGTCCCGGCCTTGATCTGCGAGGCGACCCGGTGGGCCCGGCGCAGGTCCTTCGTGTGCACCCCGGCGGCGAGGCCGTACGCGCTGTCGTTGGCGATGCGCACGGCGTCCTCCTCCGTGTCGAAGGGGATGATCGACAGGACCGGCCCGAAGATCTCCTCCTGGGCGATCCGCATGCCGTTGTCCACCCCGGTGAAGACGGTCGGCAGGAAGTACAGGCCCTCCGCCGAGGCCCCTTCCGGGGTCCAGCCGGTGCCGCCGACCCGCAGGACGGCGCCCTCCTTCTGGCCGATCTCGACGTAGGAACCGACCTTGTCGAACTGCCCCTGGTGGGCCAGCGGCCCGAACAGGGTGGCCGGGTCGCGCGGGTCCCCGGGCCTGAGCGCCGCGGCCCGGCGCACCAGGCGCTCGACCATCTCGTCGTGGACGGGCCGCTGGAGCAGCAGCCGCGAACCGGCGGTGCAGATCTCGCCCTTGTTGTAGTAGATGCCGAAGAAGGCGAGCTCCTCGGCGGCGTCGAGGTCGGCGTCGGCGAAGACGATGTTGGCGGACTTGCCGCCGAGTTCCATCGTGACCTTCTTCAGGGTGTCGGCCGCCCTGCGGATGATGGACTGGCCGACGACGGTGGAGCCGGTGAAGGCGATCTTGTCGATGCCCGGATGCCCGGTCAGCGTCTCGCCCAGCTCCACCCCGGGCCCGGTGATCACGTTGAGCACCCCGTCCGGGATCTCGGCCTCCTGGAACAGCTCGGCGATCTTCAGCGCGGTGAGCGGGGTGGCGGGAGAGGGCTTGTGCACGACCACGTTGCCCGCCGCGAGGGCCGGTGCGATCTTCGTCATCGACAGCAGCAACGGGAAGTTGAAGGGGGTGATGGCGCAGACCACCCCGACCGGCTCCCGCAGCGTGTAGGCGAGCTGGCCGCCCGCCGGGGCCCGCGAGGAGCCCTCCACCCGGGTCACGGCCCCGGCGTAGTAGTGCATGAGCTGGGCGGCCATGGGCGCGTCCACGGTGCTGGAGAAGGCGAACGGCTTGCCCATGTCCACGGTCTCCAGCAGCGCGATCTCCTCCAGGTCCCGCTCGATCAGCTCGCCGACCCGGTTCAGCCTGAGCGCGCGCTCCTGTGCGGAGAGTCTGCTCCAGGGGCCCTCCTCGTACGCCGTGCGGGCGGCGGCCACGGCCGCGTCCGCGTCGGCGGCGGCGGCCTGGGCCACCGGCACGATCTCCTGGCCGTCCACGGGGCTGACGTCCGGTTCGGTCCGGCCGTCCCGGGCCTCGACCCAGGTGCCGCCGATGAACAGCTTCCCGGGGTTGGCGAGGGGTTGGCCCTTGAGCAGACGCTTCGTCATGGCTGCCTTCCGGTATCGGGTGCGGGCGGGTGCGCTACCCCTGGTCGAGCTGACGCAGGAACGTCTCGGCAAGGGCCTTGGAGGAGTAGGGGTTCTGTCCCGTCGTGAGCCTGCGGTCCACGACCACGTGCGAGTCCCAGATCGCCTCGGCCTTCTCGTAGCGGGCGCCGAGCCGGGTGAGTTCGACCTCGAGGATCAGCGGGAGCCGGCCCGCCATGTTGGTGACCATCTCCTCGCCGTGCGAGAAGGCCGTCATCCGGTAGCCCTCGAAGGGCCACCGGCCCTCGCCGTCGCGCAGCGCGAGCAGCGCGGTGTGGCCGTGGCAGACCGTCGCGAGCGGCTTGTCCTGGGCGATGGCCCACCGCAGGACCTGCGCGAGCTCGTCGGACTTGGGGAGGTCCCCGATGGCGCCGTGACCACCGCTGACGTAGATCCCGTCGTAGTCGGCGACGTCCTTCTCGCCCAGGGTCTCCAGGGCGATCGGCCGCTTCAGCTGCGGGGTCTCCTCGATGGCCCGCAGGTAGGCGGCGGCGTTGGCCGCGTCGTCGTCCTCGGAGCCCTGCGGCCGGACCCACCGCAGGAAGGCGGCGTCGACGCTGGTCTGGTCGACGGTGGGGGCCCGCCCGCCGATCGTCGCCACGTCCACGCTGTGGCCCGCGGCCCTGAAGAGCCGATAGGGAACCACGAATTCCTCGGCCCAGAATCCCGAGGGGTGCTGTTCACCGTCCAGGAGGTGGAGCGTGGCCTTGGCCGTCATGACGACGAGAATCTTCATGACTGTTCTCCTTGTTTCCGATTCGCTGCCGATTCAACACGCCCCCCGCAAGGGGCGTAAGGGGGATGCCCTCAGGCACGCGATACTTCGTCACGTGCGTCGAGCACCGCGATGATGGTGTGGAATTCACCGACCATGGGGTGGTCGGGATGGGCTTCGGCGAATATGCGTTCGCCGTACAGCGCGGCCAATTCCGGTGCGTACGGCAGGATTCCGGCCAGGGGCGCGCCGTAGACCTGCTCCGCGCAGCGCCGGAAGCGGACCGGGTCCACGCCCTGCGGGGCCATGCTCATCACCAGGGCCCGCCGGCAGGAGAGCCGACCGGCCAGGGCGATGCTCTCCTCGACCCCCGAGAGGTCGATCCGGTCGGCGCGCGCGAGGATCAGCAGGACGTCGGCGCTCGCCATGGCGGTGACCGACTCGTTGCCGAGTCCGGCGTGGGTGTCGAGCAGCAGCACGTCCAGGGCCAGTGAGGAGCCCAGCCGGTCGAAGCCCTCCGGGAGCAGCCCGACGTCGTAGCCCGTGGTCATGATCTCCCGCAGGGCCGCGCTGCCGGTCCTTGCGGGTACGACGTACAGCCCGGGCACGCCGGTCCGCCGGGCCGCGGCCTCGATCTCGCACCGGCCGAGCAGGTAGTCGGTCAGCGACGGGCCGGGGCCGAGCCGGAAGAGCAGGTCGAGGACGGGCGACTGGATGTCGGTGTCGACCACCCCGACCCGGCGTCCGGCGCCCGCGAGCAGGAGGGCCAGGTTGGCCAGCACGGTGGACTTCCCGGTGCCGCCGCGGTGCGAGTGCACCACGACGGTCAGGGTCATCAGGCCACCGCCCGCTCGGCCGGTCCGGCGTCCCCGCCACCGGTTCCGTGCGGCCCCCGCGCCGCAGGTGGCCGGTGCAGGGCCAGCATGGTGACGTCGTCGTGCTGCTCCGCGCTGCCGGTGTGTTCCCGTACCGCGGTGTCCATCCGGTCGAGCAGGTCCCGGCCGCGCAGCGGCGTGCGGGAGAGCAGGTCGAGCATGCGCGCGTCGCCGAGGAAGGTGCCGTCCGGGCACCGGGCCTCGGGCACCCCGTCGGTGAAGATGAAGAGGGTGTCCCCGGGGTCGAGTTGGGCGTACCCGAGGGTGTAGACGCAGTCGGGGAGCACCCCGACCGCGGGTCCGGTGACCTCCAGGGGCCTGGGCGTGGAGCCGTTCGCGCTGAGCAACAGGGGCGGGTTGTGGCCGCCGTTGATGTAGACGAGGCTGCCGGTGTGCGGGTCCAGGACGCCGAAGAAGAGGGTGGCGAAGTAGCCCTGCCGCAGGTGGTTGCGGGTGAGGTAGCCGTTGGTCGCGGTGACCGCGTTGAGCAGCGGGGTGGCGCCGACGACCGGGATGCGCCGGCTGCTTCCGGCGCGCCCGGCGGCGACCAGGTTCTGCAGGCCGCTGTTCTCGGCGGTGTGCCGCAGCAGCGAGCGGATCAGGGCCATGAAGAGGGCCGAGCCGACGCCCTTGTCGCAGACGTCGGCGACGACCACGGCGAGGCGGCGGCGGTGGGAGATCTCGAAGACGTCGTAGAAGTCGCCCGCGACCTGCCGGGCGGGCCGGAAGCGGACGTCGATCTCCCAACCGTCGGGCACGGGCAGGGACTCGGGCAGGAAACCGGCCTGGATCTCCCGGCCGATCTCCAACTCCTTCTCGTAGCTCATGAGTTCGGCGCGGGCATCGGCTTCGCGCAGGGTGCGCCCGAGCTCGGCGCGCTCGGAGCAGGTGTGCAGCCGGGCCGCCACCAGGGCGGGCAGGAAGGGCGGGACGAGGTAGTCGTGGCCGATGCGCACGTGTTCCTCCAGGGAGGCGAACCCGCCCACGGTCCAGACGACCACGATCGGGGCTCCGGCCCAGCGGCGCAGCCTGCGCACGACCGTGCGCACGGACTCGCCCGCCACCTCGGCGGGGGCGAGCAGCACGTCGGCGACGGGCAGCGTCCCCAGCGGTCCGGTGAGCAGCTCCGACAGGGTGCGGGCGACCACGGCCGCGTCCATCGCCGCCAGGGCGGCGAGCAGTTCCGGGGGCGGCGGCGGGTGCGCCTCCAGGACGATCACGGTCGTGGACGGCATGGGCCGGTCCCCTCTGCCTGCATGGGTGTCATCGCCGCGGCCGCGGGCCCGCGAGGACGGTCAGCGTGCTGATGTTGCGGCCCTCCCTGCGTACGTAGCCGAACTCGTCCACGCTGGTGAGCGCGAGGTGGATGCCCAGGCCCCCGATCCGCCGCCGCTCGGGCGGCAGCTCGGTGGGGGGCGGCAGGCGGCCGGCGACCGGGTCGAAGGCCGGCGCGCCGTCCTCCAGGGCGATGCTCGCCCGCCCGGCCCCGGCGCGGCCCAGGACGGTGATCCGTCCTTCCTCGCCCCGGTACCCGTGCGTCACGATGTTCGTCGCCAGTTCGTCCACCGCGAGCCGCAGCCGGTAGGCGGCCCCCCGGTCGAGCCCGGCCGCCACCGCCACCGCCCGGACGAACCGGGCGATGGCGGCCAGCGAAGCGAGGGTGGCCGGGACGTGCAGCTCGGCGGTGGCCGGTTCGGTCAGGCGGGTCCCGCGGTGCGGGCTAGCGCCCATGGGTGCCCTCACTCATCGGAGAGGACGATGCTGCGGTCCAGACCGGCCGTCCGGATGGTCCGGGAGACCGGCTCGATCGCGCCGACGACCCGGATGGTGACGTGGCCGGCGACCTTCTGCTGGGCGAAGACCAGGGAGCGCAGCCCGGCGCTGGCCATGTAGCCGACTCCGGCCATCCGGATCTCGACGGTGCTCGTGCCGTGCCCGGCGGCCTTCTCGATGGTCTGGTGGAAGTCGGGCGCGGTGTCGGCGTCCAGTTCGCCCGCCAGCTCGATCACGGTGGTGTCGCCCTCGATGCTCAAGGACACGGAAAGCGGCATGTCAGGTCTCCTTCGGCCGTGCGGTCAGGACGTCTCGGGATCCGGTGCGCGGCCGACGAGGACGACGACCGAGCGCGGACCGATCAGGTACTTGCCGGCGTTCTCCAGGACGGCCTCGCCGCCCGGGGAGCGGATGTCGTGCGGGGCGGGGGCGCCGGTGTCGGCGAAGAGGTGCCAGCTGCGGTGCCCGGGCAGGGCGGGCAGCTCCAGGTCGTGCGCCTCCCAGTGCGCGTTCATGGCGACGTACACGACGTCGTCGTCGGCGGGTCCGCACCGGGCGACCGCCAGCAGGCGGCTCTCGGGCGACCAGTCGGGCTGCCAGGCCCGCTCCCCGTGCCAGCTGATGTCCGGCAGGCCGACGTGGTCGCGGACGAGGCCGGTGGGGTGTTCGGTGGAGCGCAGTTCGCGGTGGTGCATGCGCAGGGCGATCATCCGGCGGGCGAAGCGCAGCAGTTCGGCGTTGTCCTCGACCTGGTTCCAGTCGAACCAGGAGAGTTCGTTGTCCTGGCAGTAGGTGTTGTTGTTGCCCTGCTGGGTGCGGCCGACCTCGTCGCCCGCCAGCAGCATGGGGATGCCCTGGCTGGTGAAGAGGATGGCGAGGGCGTTCTTCATCTGGCGCAGCCGCAGCCGGTTGACCTCGACGTCGTCGGTGGGTCCCTCGGCACCGCAGTTCCAGCTCTGGTTGTCGTTGGCCCCGTCGTTGTTGTACTCGCCGTTGGCCCCGTTGTGCTTCTCGTTGTAGGAGACCAGGTCGGCCAGGGTGAAGCCGTCGTGCGCGGTGAGGAAGTTGACGGAGGCGGCGGTGCCGCGGCCGGTGTACAGGTCGGGCGAACCGGCGATCCGGGTGGCGAGTTCCCCGGTGAGGCCGGGGTCGCCCTTGAGGAAGCCGCGGACGGTGTCGCGGTACTTGCCGTTCCACTCCGCCCAGCGGCCGTAGGCCGGGAAGTTGCCGACCTCGTAGAGGCCGCCCGCGTCCCAGGCCTCGGCGATCAGCTTGGTGTGCCGCAGCACCGGGTCGTACGCGAGCATCTCCAGCAGCGGCGGGTTGGGCAGCGGGGTGCCGTCCAGGTCCCGGCCGAGGATGGCGGCGAGGTCGAAGCGGAAGCCGTCGACGTGGTAGTCGGCGACCCAGTGGCGCAGGCAGTCGAGCACGTAGTTGCGCACGACCGGGTGGTTGCAGTTGACCGTGTTGCCCGTGCCGCTGAAGTTGAAGTAGTAGCCCTCGGGCGTGAGCATGTAGTAGGTGGCGTTGTCGAGGCCCTTGAAGGAGATGGTCGGGCCGAACTCGTTGCCCTCGGCGGTGTGGTTGAAGACGACGTCGAGGATGACCTCGATGCCCGCCGCGTGCAGGTCCTTGATCAGGGTGCGGAACTCGTCGCCCTGCATGCCGTAGCGTCCGGTCGCCGCGTACCCGGCCTTCGGGGCGAAGAAGGAGACGGTGTTGTAGCCCCAGTAGTCGAGGAGGTGCTCGCCGGTCTCCGGGTTGGAGCGCGGGTTGTCGCTCTCGTCGAACTCGAACACGGGCAGCAGCTCTATGCAGTTGACCCCGAGTTCCCTGAGGTACGGGATCTTCTCGCGCAGGCCCGCGAAGGTGCCGGGGGCCGTCACGCCCGAGGAGGGGTGCCGGGTGAATCCGCGCACGTGGGTCTCGTAGACGACGAGGTCGGTGGCGGGGATCCGCAGCGGGGTGTCGTCGCCCCAGTCGAAGTCCTGGAGGCAGACGCGCGAGCGGTACTGGTAGCCCCGGTCCCGGTCCGGTTCCACGCCCCACACGTCGCGGCCGCTGATCAGCCGGGCGTAGGGGTCGGAGAGGATCTGCCGGGCGTCGAAGCGGTGTCCGGTGACGGGGTCGAAGGGGCCGTCGGCCCGGTAGCCGTATTCGATGTTCTCGTGGTCGAGGCCGAACACGGTCATGGAGAAGACGCTGCCGGTGCGGAACTCCTGGGGGAAGTCCAGCTCGGCCATCGGCTCGGGCGCTCCGCGCTTGAAGAGGACCAGGGCCATCGAGGTGGCCTGGTCGGAGAAGACGGAGAAGTTGACCCCGCCGGGGACCACGTTGGCCCCGAAGGGGAAGGGCTTGCCCGCGCGGACGCCGTACCCGCCCACCTCGTGGGTGGGGTAGGCGTCGACGCGCAGGACCTGTTCGGAGCCGCTCCCGCTCATCGCACGGCCGGTTTCGCGGCGGCCGCGGCGGCTTCGCCGGTCTCGAAGAAGTCGAGGAAGCCGGTGGCCGACATGACGAACCGGACTTCCTCGCTCACCCCGTACAGGGTGACGGCGACCCCGGCGTGCTGGGCCTCGCGGTAGACGACGAGCAGGGTCCGCAGGCCCGCGCTGGAGACGTAGCCGACGGCGGTGAGGTCGATGCGCAGCGGACGGCCCTCGCGGACCAGCGGCAGCAGCGACTGGAGCAGGGACCCGGAGGTCTCGCTGTTGATCTCGCCGGTGGCGACGAGCACGGTGCCCGTCTTGTTCCGGCGTTCCTTCACGCTGAGTGTCATGGTCTTCCCCTCGTGTTGGGGCGCCCCCCGTTGAGCGCTATTGCTGTACCGGCCGCAGCCGGACCTTGACCTTCACCCGCCCCTGGACGTCGGGCAGCCGCACGGTCAGGCCGTCCGCGTCGAAGTCCGTCCACGGCTTCTCGTCGATCTCGACGGACGCGACCTGGACCGAGCCGGCGGGGAGCAGGTCGGGCGAGACGCGCAGCACGCGGTCGGGCAGGCCCGCCGGATCGGGCTGGAAGTGGAAGTCCATCTCCCGGCCGTTGATCAGCAGGTTGTTGTAGACGGCGGAGAGGTAGCAGAGCTCCGCCGAGTGGTACATGGACATCGAGTGGCTGCCCTTGAGCCGCTCGGTGCCGAGCAGGTACGGCGTGCCGCTGGCCAGCACGTTGAAGTAGACCGCTCCCTCGTCGTGGTCGAGGAAGAAGGTGTTGTAGAAGGCCTCGGCCTGGCGGCCCTCGCGCAGGAAGTCCTCGTCGCCGAGGGTGCCGTGCAGGATGAGGTAGGCCAGGACGGCCTGTTCCTGCTGCCACCACGCCTTCCGGTCGTGCCAGGCGAAACGATACGTCTGGGCGTCGCCGACCTTCCGGCGCTCCACGACGTCGTACCAGCCGCCGCGCTGGAGGTCGCTCCCGACCTCCGGCATGATCTCGCCGATCCGGCGGGCCAGCTCCGCGTAGGCGGGCTTCGCCTTCAGGGAGTTCATCCGCATCAGGTTCCAGGCGATCTTGAGGTTGTGGCCGACGACCGCGCGGTCCTGCTGCCAGCTGTGCGTGGTGTCGTGGGACCAGTCGCGGTGGAAGCGTTCCTGGACGAAGGGGCTGTTCTCGTAGTCCGGGAAGCGGTCCGCGATGGTGTCGAAGGTGTACTCCAGGAAGTCGGCGTACTTCTGCTCGCCGGTCGCCAGGTACAGGTTGATCAGGTAGGCGGGCGCGTGGTCCCCGACGGAGTTCCAGTTCTTGCGCTCGCGGTTCTCGCCCAGCGACTCGTGGTCGGCGCTGAAGAGGATCGGGTCGATGTGCGAGTAGTAGCCGCCGAGTTCGCCGTCGTGGAAGAACTTGTCGAACAGCCGGATGGTGGCGTCCGCGTCGCTCTTGATCCGGACGTCGCCGGTGATCCGGTAGGTCTGGATCGGCCCGGCGAGCGCGTAGATCTGCTCGTACATCGGGATCGCGTCGTAGTCGTCGGAGAACTCCGAGGTGAAGAGCTTGCGCTCGCTGTCCCCGTCGACGCTGATGCCGTGGTACCAGAAGACCACGTCCTCCTCGCCGTCCACGACCCGCATGTGCTTGCGCAGGTACTCGGTGCCGCGCTCGGCGACCTCCAGGTACTCGTCCTTGCCGGTCAGGAGGTAGGCCGAGGCCATGCCGTAGACCAGGCGGGAGATGGTGTCCGTCTCCTGGACGTGGCTGGCCGTCTTGTCGCCGCCGAGCCGGATCTCCGTGCGGTACTGCGCGAAGTCGACCGGGCCGTCGCCGAACTGGGCGCGCCGGTAGAAGGAGGCCAGCGATTCGATCTGCTTGACCCACCAGCTCGGCTCCTCGAAGCGGAAGTCCTCGGCGCCGCGGCCGAGGAACACCAGCCGCTTCGCCTCGAACCGGCCGCCGCCCTCCGGGTAGTGCACGCCGTAGAGGTAGAGGAAGCGGCCCGGCGAGAGCATCTCGTCGATGTGCCCGGAGGCGTCCACGTACGGCTCGTCGAGATTGCGGACCAACTCGGCGCCGGGGTCACCGGCGAGCGAGGCCTCGAAGGCGCGGCCGTCGGCGGTCCGCAGGCGCAGGGTGCGGGCGGTGGAGTCGAAGCGGTCGACGTAGCCCGCGATGGTGTCGGAGAAGGAGAAGCTCACGGCGTCCGCCATGTCATGCACCGTCCTTGTCGGGAGAGCGGTCGGTCACTGCACGGTCTTCGTCCTCGTATCCCTGGCTGACCTCGACGATCACGCCGTCGGGGTCGCGCAGCCACACCGTGCGCCAGCCGTGGATGAAGTCGTCGAAGTCCAGCGGCCCCAGGGTCACTTCGGCCGCGTCCCCCAGCTCCGCCAGGAAGGCGTCGACGCTGTCGGTCTGGAAGGCCAGGTGGCGCATCCGCCCCGGGGCCCGGGGGCCGTCCTCGTGCGCCGGGCGGGCCGGTCCGTCGGCGGAGCCGAAGAGCTCCAGGTACGCGTCCCCCTTGCGCAGGAACACGATCCGGGCGTCCCCCAGCTCCACCACGCGGGCCCGGGCGAAGCCGAAGTACCGGGTGTAGAACTCCTCGGTGGTCTTCTGGTCGGCGCAGTTCAGGCCCACGTGCGAGAAGCGCAGGCTCGCGTCCATCAGGGGGCACCTCCCGACGGTGGCCGGGGCACGGTCCCCCGCCCCCGCGTCGCGGCGATCTGCTCGATGATCCGGCGGGCGAAGAGGTGGTGGTGGGCGCCGGTGCGGCCGGTGACCAGGTCGCCGTCGACGACCACGTCCTCGTCGACGTACTGCGCGCCCATGTTGCGGACGTCGCCGATCAGGTTGTTGTGGCAGACCACCTTGCGGCCGCGGACCTTCTCTGGGATCGAGGAGGCCAGCCACATGCCGTGGCAGATGATCCCCTTGAGGACCGCGGGCTCCTCGAAGGCCCGGCGCAACAGCTCGGTCGCGGGGGCCAGCCGGTCGACGTCCTCGGTGTAGCGCAGCCGGTCGGCCACCATGCCCGAGGGCACGATCAGGGCGGCGTAGCGGCGCAGCCCCTCGTCGTCGAGCCCTTCGAGGCTCCGGTCGGCGGTGAAGGGCGCCCGGTACTCGTGGCCGGTGAAGGTGATCGAGTCGTTGCCCCACAGCCGGGTCAGGAAGTCGACCTCGGCGCCCTCCTCGGCGAAGCGGCGGCCGTAGTAGAAGATCTCCGGCTCGTAGAAGTCGCTCTCGATCAGGACCGCGATCCGGGTCCCGGACAGCGCTCCCTCGCGCAGCACGGCGTCAGACACGGGAGGCTCCCTTCAGGAAGTCCGCCGCGCGCTCGGCGATCATCGCGATGGCGGTGTGGCAGTTGCCCGAGGGCACGGCGGGCATGACGCTCGCGTCGACGACGCGCAGGCCCCGTACGCCGTGCACCCGCAGCTCGGGGTCGACCACGGAGAGGTCGTCGACGCCCATCCGGCAGGAGCCGGCCTGGTGGTGGTAGCTCTCCGCCTTCTGCCGCACGAAGCGGCGCAGGTCCTCGTCGGTGACGGCGCCCGGACCCGGCTGGAGTTCCTGCTTGTACCAGGGCGAGAAGGCGGAGGTCGCGAAGATCTCGCGGGCCACGCGGACGCCCTGCACCATCCGCTCCAGGTCCCAACGGTCGCCCAGGTAGTTCGGGTTGATCAGCGGGTGGGCCGACGGATCGGCGCTGGCCAGCCGGATCCAACCGCGCGAGACGGGCCGGACCACCCCGGGCAGGATCGACACGGTGTGCGGATGGTCCTGGCCGACGATCACGTCGAACGGGACGTGGACGAAGGCGATCTGGAGGTCCGGCGCGGGCAGGCCCGGCCGGGAGGACAGGAAGAGCGCGCTCTCGGAGAGGTTCTGCGCGGGCGCGGGCAGTTCCTGGGTGACCTCGGCCATCAGCCCCGTCAGGACGTGGTTGTGGAAGTTCTCGCCGACCCCCGGCAGCGCCGCGGTGACGGCGATGCCGTGCGGGCGCAGCCGGTCCGGATGCCCGATCCCGGAGAGCAGCAGCAGCTTCGGGGACTCGATCGCCCCGGCCGCCACGATCACCTCGCGCCGCGCCCGGACGGTGTGCGTGCCGGGCGCGGCGGCGCTCAGGTGGACGTCGCGCACCTCGCGGCCCGGGAAGTCCCGCGCCGGGGCGCTCTGGACGTACTCGGCTCCGGTGCAGGTGTCCCCGTCGAAGAGCAGCCGGGTGGTCTGGGCGCCGGTGCGCAGGGTGAGGTTGGAGCGGGTGAGTGCGGGCTCCAGGTAGGCGGCGAGCACGCCCTGGCGGCGGCCGTCGGCGACGTCGATGTGGTGCCAGCCGGTGCCGAAGAGACCGCGCCGGGGCCCGTCGGTGTTGAAGTCCTCGATCTCCGGATGGCCGAGCTCCACGGCCGCGTCGATGAAGGCGCGGGAGACGGGGTTGGGGTCGTGCCGCCCCGCGTGGGTGACGCGCTGCGGGCCGCTGGTGCCGGTGGTGGCGGCGGTGCGGTCCTCCTGCGCCTCCAGCAGCGAGAAGTAGGGCAGGACGTCCTCGTGGGCCCAGCCCGCGGCGCCCTGGTAGGCCCAGTTGTCGAAGTCCGAGGCGTGGCCCCGGACGTGCATCATGATGTAGAGGTTGCTGCTGCCGCCGGGCGCCTTGCCGCGCGGTTCGTAGGTGCGGCGGCCGTCCAGCCCGGGCTGCGGGACGCTGGTGTAGCCCCAGTCGACGGGCCCGCCCAGCAGCTTGTACCAGGACGACGGGTCGTCCACCTCGGGCGGGATCCGCGCTCCGCCCGCCTCCAGGACGAGGACGCTGACGTCCGGGTCCTCGGTGAGCCGGTTGGCCAGGACGCCGCCCGCGGTGCCCGCTCCCACGACGACGTAGTCGTACGCTTCCTCGTTGCCGGTCCCGGCGCGGGATCCGGCGCGCGCTCTGCTGTCCACGAGTGGCCCTCCTCAGCCCTGGCCCAGCACCTGGAAGGGGACGGTGTCGTGGTGGTTCGCCATGTAGGCGATCCTTCCGTCCACGATCCGGAAGAAGTTCATGACCTCGGCCTCGATGGCCTCGCCCGCGGCGCTGACGGCGCTGAGGTGGGAGACGGCCGCGGCCTTCTCCCCGTCCGCGTCGAGGACGAAGTGCACGGGCTCGTTGCGGAAGCTGCGGTACATCGCGCCCATGCCCTTCATCATCGAGCGCAGCGTGTCCAGGCCCTCGACGTGTCCGGCGAGCTGTTCGTCCATCACCTGGTCGTCGGCGAAGAGGTCGCACCAGCGGTCCCAGTCACCGGCGTTGGCGTACTCGTAGTACTTCGTCAGGATCTGACGTGCGTCCATCGCGCTCATCCCCCTATCGGTCCCTACGGGTTCCGTCCGGCGCGAAGGGCGCCCAGAACTGGCTGAACGCGGTCGCCGAGTCGCCGAAGAGGCCGTCGCGGCCCTCCACGATCCGGCCGCCGCGCCAGCGCATGAAGTGGAGGACCGGGTAGTCCATCCGCTCGTACGGGGACGCGCCGGCGGGGTCGGCGCCCGCCCGCCGGGCGACGTTGCGGCACAGGTCGGCGCTGCAGTCCTCGCCGACGAGCACGGCCTCGATGTCCATCCGGAAGGTGCCGTCGGTGAGCTTGTGGGTCTGGCCCATCAGCTCCAGGAAGGCGTCCAGGCTCTCGTACCAACCGGCCAGCGGGTGGTTGCCCGGGACCAGCCAGCGCAGGTCCTCGGCGTAGTACTCCAGGATCCGGGCGCGGTCTCCCGAGCCGAGCGCCCGGTAGGCCGACTCGACCCGCTCCCGTGTCACTTCGGTCATCGCTCGTGTCCTTCCTCGGGCCCGGTACCGGGCCTCAGAGCGCGCCCGAACCGGGCATCGGGGCCAGCTCGTCGACGGTGTAGGTCTTGATGCGCGGGCCGCCGGGAGCGGCGACGAGCGTCCAGGTCTGGTCGGCATCGAAGCCGAGCCACTGGCTGCGGGCGCCCGGCGGGTCCCAGATCTTGGCCTGCCAGTTGACGAGGACGCGCACCACCGCGCGTTCGCCCTCGATGACGGGCTCCACCTTGGTGACGGTGTGCACCTCGTCGAAGAAGCGGTGGGTGACGGCCGCGTACCAGCGGCCGAAGCCCTCGTGGCCCAGGAAGGTGTCCTCCGGGACCTTGAACTCCAGGTCCGCGGTGATGAGGGCGAGCACCCGGTCCAGCGGAAGGTGCTGGTCCAGGGCCAGGTACCACCGGTCGGTGAACGCGCGGATCGCGTCCTCGGTCAGCCGCTCGACGGACATGCCTGTCTCCTCCTTGTCGGTGCGGGCGGGAACGTACGTGCCCGGACGGCGGGCACGGACGGCGTGCGTGCTCAGATCTGGACGTCGACGAGGAAGGGACCCGGGTGCGCCAGCATCCGCTCGACGGCCGCGGCCGCCTCGTCCGGCTTCTCCACCCGCGTCCCGCCCGCTCCCAGCGCCCGGGCCAGGGCGGCGAAGTCGATCTCGGGGCGGGAGAGGTCGAAGGAGTCGGGGAAACCGTGCTCGGGGATGGCCCGCTCGCGCCAGTACCGGGCGATGTTGTCGTCCAGCAGCCGGTACTTGCGGTTGTTGCACACGACGAACTTCGCCTCGATGCCGTGCCGGGCCGCGGTCCACAGCGCCTGGTAGGTGTACATCGACCCGCCGTCGCCCGCGAAGCCGACCACGGTCCGCTCGGGCCGGGCGAGCTTGGCGCCGACCGCCCCCGGGAAGCCGACCCCGAGGGAGCCGCCCCGGGTGAGGTGGTAGTCCCCCGGCCGTTCGGCGGGCAGGTAGTGGGTGACCAGCGGGGAGGTGGTCAGCGCCTCGTCGAAGACGATCAGGTCGCCCCCGGTCCGCTCGGCCAGGGCGCGCAGGAAGACGGCCATCGGCGTACCGTCCCCGGGCCCGGCGTCGCGGGCCGCCCGGGTCCGCTCCCGGACGCGGACGTCCAGCCGGGCGGCCGCGGCCGCCCGCCGCTGCGGGGTGAGCAGGCGCTCCAGGGCGCCGACCAGCGCGCGCAGCGCCCGTTTCGGGTCGGCCGCGAGGCCGAGGTCCACGGGGTGGTTCTTGGCGATCTCGTAGGCGTCGAGGTCGATGTGGACGACCTTGGCGCCCGCCCGGAAGGGGCTCTCCAGCTCCGGGAAGACCTCCGGGAAGACGTAGGTGCCGACGATCAGCACCCCGTCCGCCCCGGCGATCAGCTCCTTGCTGTGCGGGCCGAACATGTGCCCGCTCTGCCCGCGCCGCAGCGGGTGCGAGGCCGCGATGTTGACCTCCGAGGAGTCGACCTCGTACACGTCGGCGCCCAACAGCTCGGCGACGGCGACGAGTTCGGCCTGGGCCCCGGAGAGGGCGACGCCGTCGCCGATGAGCACGACGGGCCGTTCGGCCGCCGCGAGGAGCTCGGCCGCCCGGCCCACCGACGCGGGCGAGGGCGCCACGTCGGTGAGCGGGACGGTGGCGGGCAGGACGGGCTCGGTGTTCGGCTCGTCCAGCACATCCATCGGCAGCGCCACGAAGACCGGGCCGCGCGGCGGGGTCATGGCGATCTTCACGGCCCGCCGGACCGTGCGCAGCACCGAGCGCGGATCGGTCACCCGGGTGGCGTACTTGGTGACCGGCCGGGCCATGGCGACCAGGTCGGCGGCCATCTGCGCGTCCATCGCGTCGTAGCGGACCCCGGCGTCACCGGCGACCACGACGAGCGGGGTGTGACCGCGCAGGGACTGGTAGAGCATGCCGATCCCGTTGCCCAGACCCACGCCGGAGTGCAGCTGGAGCAACGCCGGACCGCCGGTGGCGCGGGCGTATCCGTCGGCGATGCCCGCGGCCACCGTCTCCTGGAGGGCGAGGACGTAGCGGAAGTCCGCCGCCGCGTCGGCCGCGTCGAGGAATCCCTGTTCCACGGTCCCGGGATTTCCGAACATCACCGTCAGGCCGTCGGCCTTGAACTGCTCGATCAGCCTTTCCCGTCCGGGAGTGGCTTCCATGAATTCCCCCTCGATTCACACGGGTTGCCGAAGGAACCGCCCGACTACCATCCGTACCGGGTGAGGCCGTCCTCCAGGACTTCCACGATCTTCTGCCCCGTGAGATAGGAATCGGGGGTGGAACGGCCGGTCACGAAGGGATGGTCGACGATCACCGAGAGCGGTTTGCCGAAGTTCCCGTGGTACGCCCCGCGCGGGCCCGTGGCATCGCGCAGGATGTATTCCAGCGGGTACGGCGGCGGGCCCATGTTGAAATCGGTACCGAGGAAACCGGTGCCGTCCTTGTAGTCGTATTCCTTGCAGTGCCCGGTGACGTGCTTGCCCCAGATGATGCTGCGGCGGTCGCCCCAGTCCCGGGCGAAGGCCAGGCAGGCCACGCCGTAGCACTCGGCGGCCACGACCTTGCCGGCCTTGTGGAAGGCCAGGATCAGGGCGTGGACGCGCTCGTTGTTGGCGAGGTCGGCGATGGGTCCGCTGCCGCCCACGACGAGCACGGCGTCGTAGCCGTCGATGTCGGCCTGGAGTCTGTCCAGGTCGCGGTGGTACTGCTCGAGCTTGCGGAGGTAGCCCTCGTCGCTCGTGTACGGGCGCTCCGGCGCCCACGCCTCGATGTCGAGCGGGGAGTCCAGCCGGCTCGACTGCTCGAACTCGCGCCCCAGCCGGGCGTTCTCCTCGGTGGTGACCGAGCGCCCCAGCGGGGGGTCGACGTAGTGCGCGTCGAGGCTCGGCGGAAGTGCGTGCGCGCGCTTTCCGGTCGGGGTGGCGAATACGACGTCGTAGCCCCGCTCGTCGAACTTCGAAACGGGCCCTATCAGTTCTTCGGCCCAGTAACCGTGTTCGGAGACAATGACCAGAATCTTTCTGCTCACGGATTCCTCCAGGCGCCGCCTGTTGTCGTTGGCGTTCCCCACACTGCTTCCGCCGCGAGCCCGCGTCAAAGCGCCCGTGTGCGACTACCTGAGGTAGCGGCCCAGGTCATGCGGGCACCTCACGAAGTCGTCCGGTGAGTTCATGAAGTACCCGCCGGACTTCATGACATCGGCCGAATCCATGAACCACTTCCCGAGGCCCGCCCTATCGTCGTTCGAGGCCGGATCAAGGTCGAGAAGGAGGACGGGGCCGATGGACGGTAGTTGCGCACACATCGATCAGATACGTCCGGTGAAGCCCTCCGCGGAGGGCTGCGAGGAGTGCCTCGCCCTGGGCGAGGGCTGGGTGCACCTGCGGATGTGCCTCGGCTGCGGCCACGTGGGGTGCTGCGACTCCTCGAAGCACCGGCACGCCACCCGCCACTTCCGGGCCTCCGGCCACCCGATCGCCGCCTCGCACGAGCCCGGCGAGTACTGGGCCTGGTGCTACGCCGACCGGCTCGTGCTGGACCCGGCGTGAGCGCGGCCCCCGGGACCCCCGCGCCCGCCTCCGGAGCCGAGCCCACCGCCTCCGCGCCCGCCCCCGGAGCCGAGCCCACCGCCCCCGGAGCCGCGTCCACCGGCTCCGGTCCCACCTCCACCGCCGCCGCGGCCGCGGCGAGCGCCGCCCGGGCGGAGAGCCGCAAGCCCGTCATCCTCGCCGTGGACGACGACCCCCAGGTGCTGCGGGCGGTCCGCCGGGACCTGCGCAGCGCCTACGGGGACCGCTACCGGGTGCTGGGCGCCTCCTCCGCCGCGGACGCCCTGAAGATCCTCGACTCCCTGGACGAACGCGGCCACGACCCGGCGCTCTTCCTGGTGGACCAGCGGATGCCGGACGTCACGGGCGTCGAGTTCCTCCTCGAAGCGGTCTCCCGCTTCCCCGACGCGCGCCGCGTGCTGCTGACCGCCTACGCCGAGACGGACGCGGCGATCACCGCGATCAACCGGGTCCGCCTGGACTACTACCTCCTCAAGCCGTGGGACCCGCCGCACGAGCGGCTCTTCCCGGTCCTGGACGACCTGCTGTCGGACTGGCTGGCCACCTACCGCCCCGCCTACGACGGGATCATCGTCGCCGGTCATCTGGTGGCCCCGGGCACCCACGCGGTGCGGGACTTCTTCACCCGCAACGGCCAGCCGTTCCGCTTCCTCAACGTCGAGCGCGACCCCGAGGCGCTGACCCTGCTCGCCGCCCAGCCGGGGGCCGCCCTGCCCCTCGTCCGCTTCCCGGACGGCGCGGTCCTCTCGGCGCCGACGGACACCGAACTGGCCGTCCGCCTGGGCCTGGCCACCACCGCCTCGCGTCCGCACTACGAGTGCGTGATCGTGGGCGCGGGCCCGGCGGGCCTGGCCGCCGGGGTGTACTCCGCCTCCGAGGGCCTGACCACGCTGATGCTGGACTCCCGGGCGCCGGGCGGCCAGGCGGGCACCTCCAGCCTGATCGAGAACTACCTCGGCTTCCCCTCGGGCCTCTCCGGCGGGGACCTGACCCGCCGGGCCACCATCCAGGCCGCCCGGTTCGGCGCCGAGATCCTGCACCCGGTCGAGGTGGTCTCGCTGACCCGGGACGATCCGGCGAAGATCCTGACCCTCGCGGACGGTACGGAGATCAGCGCGGAGACGGTCCTGCTGGCGACCGGGGTCGCCTACAACCGGCTCCAGGCGCCGGGCGCGGACCGCTTCGAGGGCGCGGGCCTCTACTACGGCGCGGCCACGACGGAGAGTTCGGCCTGCATCTCGCAGCACGTCTTCATCGTGGGCGGGGCGAACTCGGCCGGTCAGGCGGCGGTCCACTTCGCCAAGTACGCGGCCCGGGTGACGGTGCTGGTCCGGGCCGCCTCGCTCGACGAGAGCATGTCCCGGTACCTGATCGAGGAGATCGAGCGGACCCCCAACATCGAGGTCCGGGTCCGCACCACGGTGGTCTCGCTCGACGGGGACGAGCACCTGGAGCGGATCGCCCTGCACGACGCGGACACCGGGACGGACACCGAGGTGCCGGCCCGCTTCATGTTCACCTTCATCGGCGCCCGCCCGCACACCGACTGGCTGGCCGGGGTGGTCGAGCGGGACGAGCACGGCTTCGTCCTGACCGGCTCGGACCTGATCTCCAACGGGGGCGAACTGCCCGCCGAGTGGAGCCTGCAACGGGCGCCGTACCCGCTGGAGACCAGCGTTCCCGGGGTCTTCGCGGCGGGCGACGTCCGGGCCCGCTCGGTCAAGCGGGTCGCCTCGGGGGTGGGCGAGGGCGCGATGGCGGTGTCCCTGATCCACCGCTACCGCTCGATGGGCTGAGAGCGAAATCCGGGGGGCGCGCGGTCCGGGCCCTTGCGATCACCCGCCCACCGGATGCAACGTTGATTACATGATTACAGCCGAACAGCGCGAGCAGCTCCGGACCTGGTTCGCCGAGCGCCTGCCCATCGACGTCTACGAAGAGCTGGTCGAGGTGGTGGTCGACCGCGAGGAGATCACCGTCGTCGGCCGCGCCCCGGCCACGGAATCGGTGCGGGAGTTCCGCGAGCGCACCCGCGAGCAGCGCATCGAGGTGGCCCGCGAGGCCGAGGAGCTCTACCGGCGCAAGGTGGCCTGGGGCGTGGAGGCGGAGGGCGAGCGGACCCTCTTCACCCACCTCGCCGTGCCCGTGATGACCCGCCTGCGCCAGTCCGAGCGCGCCGTGCTCGACACCCTGGTCGCGGGCGGGGTGGCCCGCAGCCGGGCCGACGCGCTCTCCTGGTGCGTCCGGCTCGTCGGGAAGAACACCGACGCCTGGCTCACCGATCTCCGGGGCTCCCTGGAAAAGGTCCAGCAGGTCCGCGCGCAGGGCCCCGACCAGGAGGATGCGGCCGAGCCCGACTCGGCCGACTCCAGGAAGTCCGGGGACGAATGACCGAATCCGCGGCCGGGCACCGATGATCGCGGAAGGGTAGCCGCGAACACCCGAACCCAGGGAGAGGCACGCACACCATGACCACGACCGTCGAATACATCCGCTACCGGATCGCATCGGCCGACCAGCCTGCCTTCGAGGACGCGTACCGGCGGGCGGCCGAGGCCCTGGCCGCCTCGCCCGAGTGCATCGACTACGAACTGGCGCACTGCGAGGAGGAGCCCGAGCGCTACGTCCTGCGGATCCGCTGGACCTCGATCGACGCCCACCTGAACGGCTTCCGCAAGGGCGAGCACTTCCCGGCGTTCTTCACCGCGATCCGCCCCTACGTGACCGCCATCGAGGAGATGCAGCACTACCTCGTCACCGATGTCGTGGGCACGGGAAAGGCTTCCTGAAGGTCATGAGCACGCCGACGATCTACGAGTGGATGGGCGGGGCCGAGGCCATGAACCGCCTCACCGACGTCTTCTACTCGTACGCCCTGCGGGACGAGGTCCTCGCGCCGGTCTTCGCGGGCATGGACGCCGAACACCCCCGGCACGTCGCGGCCTGGCTGTCCGAGGTCTTCGGCGGTCCGGCCGAGTACTCCGCCCACCACGGCGGCCACCGGCACATGGCCACCAAGCACCTCGGCCGCGCGATCACCGAGGAGCAGCGCCGCCGCTGGGTGGACCTGCTCCTCGACACGGCCGACGAGGTCGGCCTGCCGACGGACCCCGAGTTCCGGGCGGTGTTCGTCTACTACATCGAGTGGGGCACCCGGATGGCGCTGATCTACTCGGGGCCCAACCCGCCCCCGGTGGACGCGGCCGCGATCCCGATCTGGTCCTGGGGCCAGACCCCGCCCTGGGTACCGAAGGCGGCGCGGGACGACTGAGCCGCGGCCGCCGGTCGGGCCGGGCCGGACCCGCCCGACCGGCGTCAGCCGCGGCACGGCGGCGGCCCCGGCTTCGGCCGGGGCTTCTCGCCCGGCTCCGCCAGCAGCACGCTCAGCACGCCCTCGGTGGAGCCCCGCCAGAAGTCCACGGCCTGCTCTAGGACGTCCTGGAAGGTCTCCCAGTCCCCCGGCCGGGCCGCCGCGTAGTCGCGCCAGGAGGTGACGGCCAGCAACCGCCCCGACGCGGCCGGCAGCCAGGACAGGTCGATCAGGCAGTCGGCCAGCGCGTCCCAGTTCCCGCCGAAGTGCTCCGGCAGCCGCAGCGCCCGCTCGCACCGCCCCATCAGGTCGGCCTTGCTGCGCACGCCGTCCAGGTCGAGCCGCACGACCATCCAACCGGCCTGTTCGGCTGCCGCCAGGGCGGGGGCGAGCGCCTGCGGGTCCAGGGTCATCGGAGAACCGCCTTGAAGGTGTCGTAGTGGTCGTCCGTGTAGAAGAACTCGCTGCCCTGACCGGTGATGATCCGGCGCGCACCGCGGTCCCGCGAGCCCGGCGTCTTCACCGTGAACTCGTGGTAGTAGCCGCGCTTCTGCTGCGGCAGCCGCTTCTCGAAGTTCCCGAAGACGGTGTCGTCCTGGCGGTACGGGTACGGTCCGCCCTTGTCGATGAGGGCGAGCGTGTCCCGCGCCTGCGGGGGCAGCTCGGCCGCCCGGACGGTCTTCATCCCCTTCGCCCACCCCGGGGCGGCGCTCGCCCGCGGGCTCGGGGAGCCGCTGGAGGCGGAGCCGGTCGACGCGGCGGCGCCCGGGGGCGCGGGGTCCTTCTTCCCGGCGCAGCCCGCCGCACCCACCAGGGCCACGCAGAGGAACACAGCCCCGAGCAGACGCAGCAGCTGGCGGGGCACGGTCCGGAAGATCATGCGCTGATGGTGTCAAATATCCGTTTCGCCCGCGAATCGCGCGCGGCAGGTGGCCGACGCGGGCGTCCGGCGCGGGCCCCCGGAGCAGGCCCGTGACGACCGCCGGGCGGGTCCCCCTACGCCAGGTCGTCCGGGTCGGCGCGCTCCAGCGCGGGGCGCAGCCCCGGCTGGGACTCGGTCAGCAGGAAGTCCGCCACCGCCGTGTCCGTCACCAGGCTGGTGACCAGCCCCGAGCGCAGCACCGCCCCGATCGCCGAGGCCTTGCGCAGGCCGCCCGCGATCGCCACGACCTCCGGGATCCGGCGCAGCCGGTCCGCCTCTACCGTGATGCAGCGCTCGCCGAGGTCGCGGCCGACCCGGCGGCCCTCGGAATCGAAGAGGTGCGCGGACATCTCGGCGGCGACGCCGAGCGAGGCGTAGTGCGCCCGCTCCTCGTCGGTCAGCATGTCGTGCACGGTCGAGATCCCCGGCTCCCAGGAGCCGATGGACACGGCCGCGACGGTCACCTTGTCGAAGTACTCGAAGGCCCGTGCGATCCCGGTCTGCCCCCGCAGCGCGGCGGCCGTCGCCGGATCGGGCAGCAGCATCGGCGCGTAGATCGGGTGCGCGTCCCCGCCCGAGACCTGGGCGGCGCGGCGCACGGCCTCCACGGACCCGCGCTCGGCCGTCCCGGCGTCGTACACGCCGGTGAGCTGCACCACGGTGCACGGCGGCAGCCGGTGCAGGGAGGCGGCCATGTGGATGGTGGACCGGCCCCACGCCAGGCCCAGCACGTCGCCCTCGTTGACCAGCTCGCCGAGCAGGTCCGCCGCCACCGCGCCCAGGTTCTCCGGGTCGGGGGCGTCCTCGGTCGCATCGGCCGGGGATTCCACGACGACCGCGTGCCGCAGGCCGTACCGGGCGCGCAGCGCGTCGGAGCGCTCCGCGTCCAGTTCCGCCGGCACCCGGATCTCGATGCGCACGAGGTCGCGTTCGAGGGCGGTCTCCAGTACCCGGGCCACCTTGAAGCGGCTCACGCCGAACTCCTCGGCGATCTGGATCTTGGACTTGCCCTCCAGATAGAAGCGACGGGCCATCGCCGCCGCCTGTACCAGCTCCGCGGGTCCCATCCGCAGGGCTGACCGTCCCGCCGACATTGCAGACACCGCGTTCTCCTCACTGCTGTTCACATTCTCGACTCGCCGTTCATCCTGTCAGATCCGAAGGCCGTTGATCAGCCTGGACAGCCAGCGTTCACCGAGCTGTTCACCAAGCCTCGGCTCAGTGGCCGCAAGCCCAGGGGGCCGCGGAGATCGCCAGGTCCGCCTGCTCGCGCAGGGTGCGGACCGCGGCGGCCGGGTCGACCGCTCCGTAGACCGCGCTGCCCGCCACGAAGACGTCGGCGCCGGCCTCGGCGCAGCGCTCGATGGTCGAGGCCGAGACACCGCCGTCCACCTGCAGCCACAGCTCCAGGCCGTGCTTGGCGATCAGCTCCCGGGTGCGGCGGATCTTGGGCAGCATGATGTCGAGGAACGGCTGTCCGCCGAAGCCCGGCTCGACCGTCATGATCAGCAGCATGTCCAGCTCGGGGAGCAGGTCCTCGTACGGCTCGATCGGCGTCGCGGGCTTGAGCGCCATGGAGGCGCGCGCGCCCTTCGCGCGGATCTCCCGGGCCAGCCGGACGGGCGCCGCGGCCGCCTCGGCGTGGAAGGTGACCGATCCCGCACCCGCCTCGACGTACTGCGGGGCCCAGCGGTCCGGGTCCTCGATCATGAGGTGCAGGTCCAGCGGGATGTCCGTGGCGCGGCTGAGGGACTCCACGATCGGGACGCCGAGGGTGAGGTTCGGGACGAAGTGGTTGTCCATGACGTCGACGTGCAGCCAGTCGGCGCCCTCGACGGCCTTCGCCTCTTCGGCGAGGCGGGAGAAGTCCGCGGACAGGATGCTGGGATTGATCTGAACGGCCATGCCCCCAAGCCTGCCATGCCCGCCGCCGCTTCCCGACCTTCCGGGGGTGGGTAAATTGATCACATGTACGAACGCGTGGGCGCCGAGGAGCAGGCACGTCGGGAGGCGCTCGCCCTGCGGGTGCGGGGCGAGCTGGCCGCGGCCGCCCTCCCCGTGCTCCCGCCCGGACTGGACCCCGTACTGGCCGGCGGCGCGGAGGTGGAGGCCGACCACGGAGCCGACCCGTCCGGCGGCGTCTACATCGGCTGGTCCGCCGGCCCGCGCATGCAGCTCAGCACGAGCCGTGCCTTCCGCCTGCGCCTGCTGGACGATCCCCTGCTGCGCCACTCCGGCGAGATCGCGGCCGCGATGATGCGCGCGATGGCCGCCATCCTCACCTCGGCCGGCTGGACCGTCGAGGAGGCGCGCGGCGAGTACCGCTCCCACCAGCTGCGGGTGATCTCCGGACCCGCCTCGGTCGCACCCCTGTGGGGCCTGCGGGACGACGAGGTGGCCATGCCCGGCTGGTAGCCGGCCGGCGCGCGCCACTTCCGGCCACCGTGGCGATTTGGCCGTTTCCCGACTGCCCCGCGGGCGACCGCGGGCGCTTAATGGTGCTCCGCGCTGCGCGGTCCGGAGCGAGCACCACGGGGGGAATCGGATGGACTCCACAGGAAACGTCGGGGCGCCACCGCCCCCTTCGTCCCCGCCACCCACCCCGCCCCCGTTCGTACCGCCCCGGGCCGGGTCGTCGTCCGACCGCGGGCACGGCAGGCTCGTGCTGTCGGTCAGCGGCCGCATGCTGTGGGTGGGCTCGGCGGCCGTCCCGCTGCGCAACATCACCCTCGTCGACGCCTTCAAGTACCGGCCCTCGCGATGGGCTTCCTTCGTCGACTCGCTCAAGTGGGTGGTCGGCCTCGCCGTGCTCTTCTTCGTGCTCGTCTACGTGGGCGGGGGCGAGCCGATCAACGACCGGAACAGCGACACCCTGGTCCCCCTGGCCGGTCTCGTGCTGCTCGTCCTCGTCCTGGCGGCCCTGTTCAAAATGGCCAAGCCCGTGCTGGCCGTCGAGACCGCCGGCGGCACGATCATCATGGTGACCCTGCCGACCGTGGACGAGCTGAGGCACGTGGCCGGACAGATCGTGTACGCGATCGACCACCCGGAAGCCGAGTTCAGTACGGTCGTCAACCACTTCGCGCCCGTCGTCAACATGAACGGCGGCAGGGGGAACACGGGGATCCGCACATGAGCGAGTCGTCGAACTACTACGGGCCCGTGGTCAACATGAACGACGGCCACGACAACATCGGCATCAACCACAACTACGCCGGCGCCCAGGACACCGAGCTGCGCGCCGCCGTCGAGGAGCTCACCCGCCTCCTCGGCGACCTGCGCCGGCACCTCACCCCGGAGCAGGACCGCACGGTCGGCCAGGCCCTGCCCGAGCTCGTCGCCGACCGCGGCGCCCTGCGCGAGCGCGGCCTCACCCTCGCCCGCCTCGCCCAGATCGCGGCCGCCGTGGGCGCGGTGGGCCAGCCCGCCGCGGAGGCGGTGGGACGGCTGCTGGCGCTGCTGGGCTGAGCAGCGGGGCCCGCGCCGTGCGGCGCGGGCCCCGCTCGGTCAGGCGGTGCGCCGCAGCAGCGCCAGGTACATCGCGTCCGTGCCGTGCAGGTGCGGCCACAGCTGGACGTCCGGGCCCTCGCCGAGGGCCGGGACGCCCTCCATGTAGGGCCGCGCGTCGATCAGTTCGGCCGAGACCGGCTCGTGGCCCGCGCCGCGGCCCTTGAGCACGTCCTCCACCACGACCCGCGTCTCCGCCAGGTGCGGCGAGCAGGTCGCGTAACCGACCACGCCGCCCACCCGCACCGCGGACAGCGCCTCGCGCAGCAGCGCGCGCTGGAGCGGGGCGAAGCCCTCCAGGTCCTCCGGGCGGCGCCGCCAGCGGGCCTCCGGGCGGCGGCGCAGGGCGCCGAGGCCCGTGCACGGCACGTCCATCAGGACCCGGTCGAAGGAGCCCGGCAGCCACGGCGGACGGGTGCCGTCGGCCGTGATCACCTGGTACGGGCCGGGATTGCCGGCCAGCGACTTCTCCACCAGCCGGGCCCGGTGCGGCTGCTTCTCGGAGGCCAGCAGGAAGGCGCCGCGCCGCGCGGCGAGCGCGGCGAGCAGCGCGGCCTTGCCGCCCGGTCCGGCGCAGCCGTCCAGCCAGCGGGCGTCACGGCCCTCGACGGGCACGTTCGCCAGCGCCATCGCCACCAGCTGGCTGCCCTCGTCCTGGACGCCCGCGCGCCCCTCGCGGACCGCCTCCAGCGCACCCGGCTCGCCGCCCTCGGCCATCCGGACGGCGTACGGCGACCAGCGGCCCGGCAGCGCCGAGTCCTCGCCCACCGCCTCCAGCAGCTCCTGCGGCGTGGACCGGCCGGGCCGGGCGACGAGGGTGACCTCGGGGCGCTCGTTGTCGGCCTCGAGGAGGTCCTCGATACCGGCCCGCCCGCCGCCCAGGGAGTCCCACAGCGCGGAGACGACCCAGCGCGGGTGCGAGTGGACGATCGCGAGGTGGTCCTCGGCGTCCACGTCGTACGGCGGGGCGACCTGCTCCAGCCAACCGTCCAGGTCCTTCGCGGCGATCTTGCGCAGGACGGCGTTGACGAACTTGGCCCGGCCGTCGCCCAGCACCACGCGGGCCAGCTCCACGCTCGCCGAGACGGCGGCGTGCGAGGGGATCCGGGTACCGAGCAGCTGGTGCGCGCCGAGCGCGAGCACGTCCAGCACCGGCGGGTCGACCTCGCGCAGCGGCCGGTCGGTGCAGGCGCCGATGATGGCGTCGTACGTGCCCTGGCGGCGCAGCGTCCCGTAGACCAGCTCGGTCGCGAGGGCGGCGTCCCGCGCGTCGAAGCTCTCGTCCTTGCGGGCCTTGCGCAGCAGCGGGGGCAGGACGAGGTTCGCGTACGCGGCCCGCTCGTCCACCGCCCGCAGCGCCTCGAAGGCGAGGATCCGGACGGGGTCCTTCTTGGGCCGGCGGTACGGGTTGGCCTGCTTGCCGCCGCCGGCGGCGGGACGGCGGGACTGGTCGCTCACGTGAAAGGTGCTCCGGAAGTACGAGAAGAAAGGGAGGTGAGGGTGGGACGGAGGCCGCAGGGCCTCCCGATCAGCCTACGTCGACCCCGCCCAAGCGCTCGCCGGGAGCGATCCGGACCCCGCGCGCCCAGTCGGCCGCCTTCATCGGCTTCTTGCCCTGCGGCTGCACCCAGAGCAGTTCCACGGCGTGCGAACCAGTACCGACGTAGAGGTTGTTCTTGGCCGGCGCGAGCTCGCCGGGCGTCAGGTCCGTGCGGTCGGTGACCAGGGCCATCGAGATCAGCTTGAGCCGCTCCCCGCGGAAGACGGTCCACGCGCCCGGCGCGGGCGTGCAGCCGCGCACCACCCGGTCGGCGCGCAGCGCCGGGGCGCTCCAGTCCACCCGGGCGTCCTCGACCGAGATCTTCGGCGCGAGCGAGATCCCGTCGAGGTGCTGGTCGACGGCGCGCAGGGTGCCGTCCTCGATGCCATCCATGGTGGCGGCCAGCAGACCGGCACCGGCGAAGGCCAGCCGGGTCAGCAGGTCGCCGCTGGTGTCGGTGGGGCGGATCTCCTCGGTGAGGATGCCGTAGACCGGGCCGGAGTCCAGCCCTTCCTCGATCTGGAAGGTGGACGCGCCGGTGACCTCGTCCCCGGCCATGATCGAGTGCTGGACGGGCGCCGCGCCGCGCCAGGCCGGCAGCAGCGAGAAGTGCAGGTTGACCCACCCGTGCCGGGGGATCTCGATGGCGCTCTTGGGGATCAGGGCGCCGTAGGCGACGACCGGACAGCAGTCCGGGTCGATCTCCCGGAGCCGGGCCTGGAACTCCTCGTCGCGCGGCCTGGCCGGCTTGAGCACCTCGATCCCGGCCTCCGCGGCGCGCTCGGCCACCGGGCTCGCGACCAGCCGCCGACCGCGGCCCGCGGGCGCGTCGGGTCGGGTGACGACGGCGGCGACCTCATGGCGCCCGGAGGCGAGCAGGGCGTCCAGGGCGGGTACGGCGACCTCGGGGGTGCCTGCGAAGACGAGCTTCACCGGTGTCTACCTCGCTATCTCGGCTGTCAGCAGCGCACCAGTCTATGGGGCGCCCGACCAACCCCCCACCGGTGGCCACCCGTCCCCCGGCGCCACCCACACGGGGGGCGTACGCACACGCGCGCGCCTCTCGCATATGCCGACACGCCCCCACAGCGTGACCAACGCGCCACATGACGCGTTGGTCAAGAGAGATTGACCCGAAGCGGGCCGCGTGTGAACGGTGTGTGCGGCCCGATCCGCTCCTCAGCACCGGTACGAGAGGCTTCTTCATGGCCGACCACGCCAGCCACGACGCCCAAGCGCGGGCCAGCCTGCACCTCCTGGTGCGGGACATCGAGCGGGTCCGCCGGCAGGTGGACGCGCTGCGTACGCTCACCGCCCAGCTGGGCAACGTGTACCGCCCGCGCCGCTCCGGCCCCTCCACGGGCTTCGTCGTCTACGGGCGCGCGCCCGCCCCCACCGTCCGCCTGGCCCAGGAACTGCGGGACAGCGTCGAGACGCTGGTCACCGCCGCGGTGGACTTCGACCGCTCGCTCGGCTTCTCGTGGGACGCGGTCGGCTCCGCCCTCGGGGTCACCAAGCAGGCCGTGCACCGGCGGTACGGGGCCCGGCGCGCGCAGGCCTCCGAGGCGGCCGAGCCGCTGGCCGAGGGATCGACCACGCGGACCCTGGGCATCCCGCCGATGTCCCCGCTGCCGACGATCCCGGCCGCCCGATCGGTACCGCCCCAGCCCCAGCGCGAGGATTCCCCGGCGGCCTCCCTGCGCCCCCCGGCCTTCCCCGGCCCCCGCAACGGCTGACACCCCCCACCAAGCCCTCAACCGCCGGCCCTTGCCCCGCCCACCCCCCAGGCGGCCATCTCCACCCCCGCCCGCGCCCAGGCGCCACATCCAGCCCGCCAGCGCTGGCGGCGCCTGACACCGAGGGCCGCCGAAACCAGCCCCGCCGGCGCTTGAGGCGCCCCACACCCAAGGCCGCCACATCCAGCCCGGCGGCGCTGGCGGCGCCTGACACCGAGGCCGCCACACCCAGCCCCGCCGGCGCTTGAGGCACCCCACACCCGAGGCCGCCACATCCAGCGGCGCCTGACACCGCGGGCCGCCGAATCCAGCCCCGCCGGCGTTTGAGGCGCCCCCGGAGGGCCCACCGAGCCGCAGGCGCACACCCCGCGGCGGGCACCCGGGCGGCCCCGGCACAGCCACACCGCACACCCGGAGGGGCACCCACCAGGCCGGGCCGGGCGAGGGGGCACAGGACCACCCCCCTCACCCCCGGCCGGCCGCCAGGCCCCGTCACCCGATGTCCGGCGGATCGATCCGCACCCGAATCGCATCCGCCACCGACACCCCCCGCGCCGTCCGAGCCGCCTGCGCCCCCTTGAGCGCCGCGGCCAGGGCGGCCCCACTACCCGGCGGCACCCGCACCAGCGCCCGCTCACCGGGCGACGGCTCCCCCCGCCGCCCGTGCACCGGCACCGGCCCCAGCACCTCCGCATCGGCCGGCAACCCCGCGTCCGCCAAGAACGCGTCCAGCACCTCCCGCCGCCCCGCCACCGCGGCCATCCGGGAGACCGGCGGAAAGCCCAGCTGCGCCCGCTCGGCCAGCTCCCGCACCGCGTGCCCCACCGGGTCCCACCGCACGAGCGCCTGCACCGGCCGCAGCGTCGGCTCGGCGACCACGACCACCTGCCCGTCCCCCCGGACCAGCGAGGCGGCCGCGATCCAGCGCCGCAGCGCCTCCTCCCCGGCCCGCAGGTCGGGCCGCGACAGCATGGCCCAGCCGTCCAGCAGCAGCCCCGCCGCGTACCCGGCCCCCTCGGCCACCGGCTCCGCACCCGGCGTGCACACGATCAGCGCGGGCCGGTCGGGCACCGAGTCCAGCACGTGGTCCCGCCCGGAGGTCCGCACCGGGACCGCGGGGAACGCCCGGCCCAGCTCCTCCGCGGTCCGCCGGGCGCCGACCACCTGGGCCCGCAGCCGGACGGCCCCGCACTCCTCGCAGTGCCAGGAGGACTCCCCGCGCCCGCACCACCCGCAGTGCAGCTCCCGCTCGTCGGGCGCCTCCAGCGGCCCCGCGCACGCCCGGCAGCGGGCGGGGGTCCGGCACCGCTCGCACGCGAGCCGGGGCACGTACCCGCGCCGCGGGACCTGGACGAGCACCGGTCCGCTCCTGAGTCCCTCCCGCACGGTCTCCCACGCCAGGCTCGGCAGTCGGGCGGCCCGCGCCGCCTCGTCCCGGGCCAGCAGTTCGTCGCCCACGGTCCGGATCCGGGGCGCGCACTCCCGTACCCGCTCCCGGTCGGCGGCCAGCGGCCGGGCCCAGCCGGACTCGACCAGCTGGGCGGCCTCCACGGTGCAGCTGGTGCTGCCGACGAGGAAGCCGCAGCCGTCGGTGACCGCGCGGAGTTCGAGCACCTCCCGCACGTGCGGGAAGGGGGCGTGGTCGTCGGCGTGGCTGGAGTCGCCGTCGTCCCAGACCGCCACCAGGCCGAGGTCCCGGACGGGCGCGAACATCGCGGCCCGGGTGCCGATCACGGCCTTCACCGAGCCCCGGTGGACGGCGAGCCACTGCCGGTAGCGCTTCTCGGGGCCGGATTCGGCGGTCAGCAGGGCGTGGCGCCCCGCCCCCAGCAGTGCGGTCAGGGCCGCGTCCACCCGCGCCGCGGTGCGCCCGTCGGGCAGGACGGCCAGCGCGCCGCGGCCGGAGGCGAGGGTGGCGGCCATGGCCCGGGCCAGTTCGTCGGCCCAGCCGGGTCCGGGCAGCGCGGTCCACACCGCGCGCGGGTCGGCGCCGCCCGCCAGGGCCCGCAGGAAGCCGGGGCCCGCCGGGTAGCGCTCCCAGCCGCCGGGCTCGGGCGCGGGCGGCGCGGGCAGCGGCTCGGGCGAGGGCTTGGCCTCGGCGCGCGCGTTGCGGGGCGGGAGGGCGAGCTGGAGGACGTCGGCCAGGCTGCCCGCGTACCGGTCGGCGACGGCCCGCGCGAGGGCGAGCATGCGCGGGCCGAGGACCGCCTCGGGCGAGACCACCTGGGCGAGGGCCGCGAGCGGGCCGTTGTAGTCGGTGTCGGCGCGCCGCTCGACGACGAAGCCGTCGATCAGGCCGCCGCCCTCGCGGCGGCCGCCGTGCACCTGGTGGGAACCGGCGCCGAAGCGGACCCGGACCCGCACCCCGGGCTGCGCGGCCGCCGAGAGGTCCTCGGGGACGGCGTAGTCCCAGAGCTGGTCGAGGTGGAGCACGCCCTTGTTCACGAGGATCCGCGCGACGGGCAGGTCATGCGCCAGCGAGGCACCGCGCCAGGTGCGCGGCTTGGCCTTGGGCGCCTTGGCCTTCGCCTCGGCGACCATCTCCCGCATCAGCGCGAGCTGCTCCGGCGCTCCACCGGTGTCCGGTTCGTTCTGGCTGCTCACACCGGAATTCTCACCCATGCCACCGACAGCGCGGGCCACGACGGCGCGCGGACCGGGAACGGGACGCGGCCGCGACGGCGTACGGCCCCGGACCGTGGGGTCCGGGGCCGTACGCGGTGGAGCGGGTGGGGACTTACAGACCGGCGGCGGCGCGCAGGGCGTCGACGCGGTCGGTGCGCTCCCAGGTGAAGTCCGGCAGCTCACGGCCGAAGTGGCCGTAGGCGGCGGTCTGCGCGTAGATCGGGCGCAGCAGGTCGAGGTCGCGGATGATCGCGGCCGGGCGCAGGTCGAAGACCTGGGCGATGGCGTCCTCGATCTTCTGCACCTCGACCTTGGCGGTGCCGAAGGTCTCGACGAAGAGGCCGACGGGCTCGGCCTTGCCGATCGCGTAGGCGACCTGGACCTCGCAGCGCGAGGCCAGACCGGCGGCGACGACGTTCTTCGCGACCCAGCGCATCGCGTAGGCGGCGCTGCGGTCGACCTTGGACGGGTCCTTGCCGGAGAAGGCGCCGCCACCGTGACGGGCCATGCCGCCGTAGGTGTCGATGATGATCTTGCGGCCGGTGAGGCCGGCGTCGCCCATCGGGCCGCCGATCTCGAAGCGCCCGGTCGGGTTGACCAGCAGGCGGTAGCCCTCGGTGTCCAGCTTGATGCCGTCCTCGACGAGCTGCTTGAGGACGTACTCGACGACGAACTCGCGGATGTCGGGCGCGAGCAGCGAGTCGAGGTCGATGTCCGAGGCGTGCTGCGAGGACACGACGACGGTGTCGAGGCGGACGGCCTTGTCGCCGTCGTACTCGATGGTGACCTGGGTCTTGCCGTCGGGACGCAGGTACGGGATGGTCCCGTTCTTGCGGACCTCGGACAGGCGCCGCGAGAGCTTGTGCGCGATGTGGATCGGCAGCGGCATCAGCTCGGGGGTCTCGTCGCAGGCGTAGCCGAACATCAGGCCCTGGTCGCCCGCGCCCTGCTTGTCCAGCTCGTCCTCGTCGCCCTCGACCCGGCTCTCGTACGCGGTGTCGACGCCCTGCGCGATGTCCGGGGACTGCGCGCCGATGGACACCGAGACGCCGCAGGAGGCGCCGTCGAAGCCCTTCTTCGAGGAGTCGTAGCCGATCTCGAGGATCTTCTCGCGGACGAGCTGGGCGATCGGCGCGTAGGCCTTCGTCGTCACCTCGCCCGCGATGTGCACGAGGCCGGTGGTGATCAGGGTCTCCACCGCGACGCGCGAGGTGGGGTCTTCCCTGAGCAGGGCGTCGAGGATGGTGTCGCTGATCTGGTCAGCGATCTTGTCGGGGTGGCCCTCGGTAACGGATTCCGAGGTGAAGAGGCGGCGGGACACATCGCTCCCTGGGGTTGCAGCGGCTGCTGGCTGAATCAATTGGCGGAACACTACCGGGAGCTGCGCCTGGCCGTGTTCCTGGTGCAGTTTATCGGTCGCCACCGTTTGCCGGACCACCCGTCTCGCCCTGTGGGAGGCGCGTGACCTGCGGCACTCCATCTTGGCCCATCGGGTGGCCGGAGAAAAGGTCCGTTTTTCAGGCGCGTCGGAGGACGGCCGGGGGCGCGAGCCGGGGCGTCACCTGGTCCCAGATGGCATCGGCCAGGAATTCCTTCGGACCATGGGCCACAGCAAGCTCAGACCCATCAGAGCCAAGGATCACAGCCTCGTTCTCCTCGGAACCGAAGGTCTTCGCCTCGCCGACCTCGTTGACGACGAGGAGGTCGCAGCCCTTGCGGAGCAGCTTCGCGCGCCCGTTCGCGAGGACGTCGTCGGTCTCCGCGGCGAACCCGACGACGACCTGACCTGGCACGGAACGCGCGGAAGATAGTTCCGCGAGTACGTCAGGATTGCGCACAAGGGCGACCGGCGCGGGCTCCTGACCGTCCTGCTTCTTGATCTTCCCCTCGGCGTAGGAGGCGGGCCGGAAATCGGCCACCGCGGCGGCCATCACCACGGCGTCGGCGTCGGCGGCCGCCTCGAGGACGGCCTCCCGCAGCTGCAGCGCGGTCCCCACCCGTACGACGTCCACCCCGGCCGGATCGGCCAGCGCGGCGTTGGCGGCGACGAGGGTCACCCGGGCCCCGCGCGCGACGGCCGTCCGGGCGAGGGCGTAGCCCTGCTTGCCGGAGGAGCGGTTGCCGAGGAAACGGACCGGGTCCAGCGGTTCGCGCGTGCCGCCCGCACTGATCACCACGTGTCGGCCGGCCAGATCGGGCCCGTCGGCGCGGCCCCGGCCGCGCAGGACGTGCCGACACACCTCGAAGATCTCCTCGGGGTCGGGCAGCCGCCCCTTGCCGGTGTCCTTGCCGGTGAGCCGACCGACGGCGGGCTCGATCACCACGGCGCCCCGGCGGCGCAGCGTGGCCACGTTCTCCTGGGTGGCGGGGTGCTCCCACATCTCGGTGTGCATGGCGGGCGCGAAGACCACCGGACAGCGGGCGGTGAGCAAGGTGTTGGTGAGGAGGTCGTCGGCGAGGCCGTGGGCGGCCTTGGCCAGCATGTCGGCGGTGGCGGGGGCGACCACGACGAGGTCGGCGCCCTGGCCGATCCGTACGTGGGGCACCTCGTGCACGCTCTCCCAGACCCGGGTGGAGGCGGGGTTCCCGGAGAGGGCGGCCCAGGTGGCTTCGCCCACGAAGTTCAGCGAGGCCTCGGTCGGCACCACGCGGACGTCGTGCCCCGACTCGGTCAGTCGGCGCAGCAACTCGCACGTCTTGTAGGCGGCGATCCCGCCGCTGACCCCGAGAACCACCTTCGGCTTGTCCACTGCGCGCTCCTTCAACTGACGCTGCCTGACGCACGTCGCATCCCACACATGACACACCACAGGCCCGGCAGTCGGTCTACCGGGCCTGTGGTGGCAAAAATGATGTCGCGTGCCGCTTAGGTGGCCGGGGCCTCGATGGCCTCGGAGGTCAGCAGACCCGCGTTGATCTCGCGCAGCGCGATCGAAAGGGGCTTCTCGTGGACGTGGGTGTCCACCAGGGGGCCGACGTACTCCAGCAGGCCCTCACCGAGCTGCGAGTAGTACGCGTTGATCTGACGGGCACGCTTGGCCGCGTAGATCACGAGGCTGTACTTCGAGTCGGTGGCCTCGAGCAGCTCGTCGATCGGCGGGTTGATGATGCCCTCGGGCGCAGACATGGAAGAGGACACGCTCTACCTTCCGAAGATGGGTAATGATCGAACTACGATCAAACAACTGCCACCAAGGCTAGCAGCTCGCGCGCCACGTCCTCGACGGAGGTATTGACAAGCGTGGTGTCGAACTCGGACTCCGCCGCGAGTTCGATCTTCGCCGCGGCCAGTCGGCGCTCGATGACCTCGGCCGATTCGGTGCCGCGGCCGGTGAGGCGGCGGACCAGCTCCTCCCAGCTGGGCGGAGCGAGGAAGACCAGCTGGGCCTCGGCCATCGACTCGCGGACGAGTCGGGCGCCCTGCAGGTCGATCTCCAACAGGACCGGCTCGCCGTTGTCCAGGCGCTCCAGCACCGCGCCGCGCGGTGTGCCGTAGCGGTTGCCCGCGAACTCGGCCCACTCCAGCAGCTCGCCGTTGGCGATCAGCTTGTCGAACTCGTCGTCGGTGACGAAGAAGTAGTGGACTCCGTGACGCTCACCGGGCCGCGGCTTGCGGGTGGTGGCCGAGACCGAGAGCCATACCTCGGGGTGGACCTTGCGCATATGCGCGACGACCGTGCTCTTGCCGACCCCTGAGGGGCCGGAGAGCACGGTCAGCCGCGGACGTACCTCTGCTGCCATAGAGCGATTATCCAGGCTCTCAGGACTGCCTGAGAACACCGGGAGAACTTCGGGCGACGCGTCAGGCGCCGCTACCGCCGAACTCGCGCTCCAGGGAAGCGATCTGGTTGGAACCGAGACCTCGGACACGCCGGGACTCGGAAATGCCGAGGCGCTCCATGAGCTGCTTGGCGCGGACCTTGCCCACGCCCGGCAGAGACTCCAGGAGAGCGGACACCTTCATCTTGCCGATGACATCGTTCTCCTGTCCCTGCTTGATGACTTCGTGCAGGGATGCACCGGAGTGCTTGAGTCGATTCTTCACCTCGGCCCGCTCCCGGCGAGCCGCGGCGGCCTTTTCGAGCGCGGCTGCGCGCTGTTCAGGGGTAAGGGGCGGAAGAGCCACGCCTACGTCACCTCGGATGTCGAACTGTCGGATACGGACCGGTGGGGAACACAAGGCACCTCACCAGGCGAGCCCCACGAACAACGGTCCAGCAGGTCCGCCGTTCGTTCACTCTGGTCGGAGACTAGCGGCCAAGGCCGCTCTAGTCAGCGAGAACGGACGAAAAGTCCTGGTCAGCCTCCACTGAACCGTACATCACGGACAAAGCACCCCGGTTTTGTCCGGTGGAGGCCGTACGAATTAGTCATGTGGTCCGATGAGCCAGCCCCACGGCGGACCTGAACGACCCGATCCCGCGGGCCGCGAGGGCCGTGCGCAGCTCCCCGATGATCCGCAGCGGTGCGGAGGGGTCGTTGAACAGGGCGGTGCCGACCGCGACCCCCGAAGCACCCGCCAGGACGAACTCCAGGGCGTCGCGGCCGTCGGTGATCCCGCCCATGCCGAGGATCGGCACCTCGCGCACCCGACCGGCCCGCATGGCCGCGTACACCTGGAAGACGCAGCGGACCGCCACGGGCCGGATCGCCGGGCCGGACAGGCCGCCGGTGGCCGCGGCCAGGGCGGGGCGCATCGTGTCGACGTCGACGGCCATGCCGAGCACGGTGTTGATCATCGAGAGCCCGTCCGCACCGGCGTCGACGCACGCGGCGGCGACGTCCGTGATCCGCGTCACGTCGGGGGTGAGCTTGGCGTACACCGACAGCGCCGGGTCGGCCGCGGCCCGGACCGCCGCGACCACCTCGTGGGAGGCCCGCGGGTCGCAGCCGAAGACCAGGCCGCGGCTCGCGACGTTGGGGCAGGAGATGTTCACCTCGATCCCGACCACCCCGGGCCGCCCGGTCAGGCGCGCGGCGACCTCGGCGAACTCCTGCGCGTGCTCCCCCGCGATCGATACGACCACCCGCGCGCCGCGCTCGGCGAGCCAGGGCAGTTCGTCCTCGACGAAGCGGTCGATGCCGCAGCCCTGGAGGCCGATGGAATTCAGCATCCCGCTGGGGGTCTCGGCCATGCGGGGCGTGGGGCGGCCGGAGCGGACCTGGGGCATCACGGTCTTGGTGGTGAGCGTGCCCAGCTCGCCGAGGGGGACGAAGCGGTGCAGCTCACGGCCGTACCCGGCGCATCCCGAGGCGGTGGTGACCGGGTTGGGCAGGGTGCGGTGGGCACCCAGCGGTGCCGACATGTCGACATCCTCGGGCCTCATCGGGCGCTCACCCCGAGCGGCCGCGCGGTCATGGCCGCGGCGCCTTCGAGGTCGGGCGGGAGCGTGCCCGCCCGGTCCCAGCGGACCGTGGTCCCGTCGAAGACCGGGCCGTCGGTGCAGGAGCGCAGGAAGCGGGTGACGCCGTCGGCGCCGGTGACCGGCAGGACGCAGGACATGCAGATGCCGATCCCGCAGGCCATGGCCTCCTCGACGGCGGTGTGGCTGCGGGCCCCGGCGGCGACGGCGACCTCGGTGACGGCGCGCAGCATGCCCATGGGGCCGCAGGAGTGCACCTCGGTGGCGCCGATCCCGGCGATCGCCTCCGCCAGCGGGTCGGTGACCCGGCCGCGACGACCGGCCGAGCCGTCGTCGGTGACGACGTACACGTGCTCGCCGAGGTTACGGGCCCGCTCCACGCCGAACAGTCGGTCCGCGGTGGCCGCGCCGAGCACGAAGGAGACCCGGCCGCCGCGGCCGATGATCGTCTCGGCCAGGGAGAACAGCGGGGCGCTGCCGTAGCCTCCGGCGACCAGGACGGCGCTGACCGGGCCCGCGGGGAGCGGGAAGGGCGTGCCGAGGGGGGCGATGAGGTCCACCGTGTCCCCGGGGCGGTGCCGGGCGAGGGCGCGGGTGCCCTTGCCGCGCTCGGCGAAGACGAACTCGACGGTGCCGGTGGCCGGGTCGGCGCGGTGCACGGAGAAGGCCCGTCGCAGCAGCATGGCGCCGTCGCGGCCGCCGATGGCGAGGGCGCCGAAGTGGCCGGGGCGTACGTCGGCCGCGGCGGCGGCGGGGGCGTGGAGGGTCAGCCGGTGGTAGGCGCCGACGGGCTCGATCCGCCGGACGGTGGCGACGGTCTGGACAGGTGGCACGCGGCGGCGCTCCGTTCGCAAGGGGGACGACTCACTCCCCCCGCCCCTCCATGATCGCCGCCCACCCCCTCCAACCCCCCGGCCCAAAGCCCCGACCCCACCCTCCAATGGACCCGTCTCCCCACCGGGGCGCCCCAATCACCGACGAGGCCGAAGCGGCCGCCCCGACCGCGGCTGATCCACCCTCCGGGGGCGCCTCAAACGCGGCGAGGCTGAAATGGCCGGGCCCGACCAAGCCCTCCGGCACGGCTGAGACGGCCGGGCCAATTCCAGCCCCGCCGGCGATTGAGGCGCCGCCGGAGGCACCCCGGCCACCACCGGACCGGCACCCACCCCAAGCCGACCGCAGCCCGTACGCCCTCCTGGGGCGCCTCAAACGCCGGCGAGGCTGGGGTGGCCGGGCCACATCAGGCACCGCCGGCGGGGCTGGAAGGGCTCGTCAGGCGGTCGCGGCCGTGCGGATCTCTTCGGCGAAGGTGAGGGCGGAGGCCCGCAGGGCCGCCGCGTCGGGACCGTGCCGCAGCACCCCGCGCGAAACGTTCGGCACGACGTTGCGCACCGCCGCCCCGAAGACCCCCGGCAGATCGGCCGCGGTGGCCCCCTGCGCCCCGATCCCCGGCGCCAGCAGCGGCCCGTTGATGTCCAGGTCGAAGGAGGACAGGTCGCCGAGCGTGGCCCCCACCACCGCACCGAAGGAGCCCATCGGCTCCGCGCCCGCATTCTCCGCGGCCAGGTGCGCCAGCATCGTCGCCCCGATCGTCCGACCGTCCTCGCGCACCGCCCGCTGGACCTCCGCCCCCTCCGGGTTGGAGGTCAGGGCCAGCACGAAGAGCCCCGCACCGGACGCCCGCGCCAGCTCCACGGCCGGCCGCAGCGAGCCGTAGCCGAGGTACGGGGAGACGGTCAGCGCGTCGGAGAAGAGCGGCGAGGCCGGGTCGAGGAAGGTCTGCGCGTACGCGGCCATCGTCGAGCCGATGTCCCCGCGCTTGGCGTCCATGACCACCAGCGTGCCGGCGGCCCGCGCGTCCGCGACGGTCCGCTCCAGCACCGCGATGCCCTTGGAGCCGAAGCGCTCGAAGAAGGCGGCCTGCGGCTTGAAGACGGCCACCTGGTCGGCCAGCGCCTCGACGACGGTCCGCGAGAACCGCTCCAGGCCCGCGATGTCGTCGTTCAGGCCCCAGGAGGCCAGCAGCTCCGCGTGCGGGTCGATGCCGACGCACAGCGGGCCGCGGGAGTCCATCGCCTCGCGCAGGCGGGTGCCGAAGGGGGTCACGGTCACGGTCACTTGGCGGCCTTTCGGGTTTCGGCTCGGTTCTCGGCTCGGGTCTCGGCGCCGACGGCCTCGGCGAGGGTCGCGTACGGGCTGTTGGCCAGCCGCGCGGCGAGGCCCTTGTGGATGGCGCGGGCGTAGAACGGGCCCTCGTAGATGAAGGCGCTGTAGCCCTGGACCAGGGTGGCGCCGGCCAGGATCCGCTGCCAGGCGTCCTCGGCGTTCTCGATGCCCCCGACGCCCACCAGGACGATCCGGTCGCCCACGCGGGCGTACAGGCGGCGCAGGACCTCCAGGGAGCGCGCCTTCACCGGGGCGCCGGACAGCCCGCCGGTCTCCTTGACCAGCTCGGGCGCCGACTTCAGGCCGAGGCCCTCGCGGGCGATCGTGGTGTTCGTCGCGATGATGCCGTCCAGGCCCAGCTCCAGGGCCAGGTCGGCGACCGCGTCGACGTCCTCGTCGGCGAGGTCGGGGGCGATCTTGACGAGCAGCGGGACCCGGCGGTCGGTCACCGTGCGGTCGGCGGCCTCGCGCACGGCGCTCAGCAGCGGCCGCAGCGACTCCGTCGCCTGCAGGTTGCGCAGGCCCGGGGTGTTCGGCGAGGAGACGTTGACGACGAGGTAGTCGGCGTGCCGGGCGAGCCGCTCGGTGGAGGCGACGTAGTCCGCGACGGCCTCCTCCTCGGGCACGACCTTCGTCTTGCCGATGTTGACGCCGACGACGGTCCTGAAGACCGGGCGGCGGGTCGCGAGGCGTTCGGCGACGGCGGCCGAGCCCTCGTTGTTGAAGCCCATGCGGTTGATCAGCGCGCGGTCGGCGACCAGCCGGAACAGCCGCTTCTTGGGGTTGCCGGGCTGCGGTTCGGCGGTGACCGTGCCGATCTCGATGTGGTCGAAGCCGAGCATCGACATGCCGTCGATGGCCACGGCGTTCTTGTCGAAACCGGCGGCGAGGCCGAAGGGGCCGTGCATCCGCAGGCCGAGGGCCTCGGTGCGCAGCTCCGTGAAGCGGGGGGCGAGGGCGGCCGCGGCGAAGGTGCGCAGGACCGGGGTGCGGGCGGCGAGGCGGATCCACCGGAAGGCCATGTAGTGGGCCTGCTCGGGGTCCATCCGCTTGAAGACCAGGTTGAAGAAGAGTTTGTACACGGGGTGAGGATCCTTCTGCGCTCATGAAGAGGGGGACACCCGGCGCGCGTGCGGCGCGTCCGGTGTCCCCCTCCCCTGTCCGGGCGTGTAGGTGCTGCTAGTCGCGGGCCGCGGTCAGGTGCTCCGCGTGCTCCTGGAGCGAGCGGACGCCCACCTCGCCGTGGCCCAGCGCCTCGATGCCCTGGACGGCGGCGGCGAGCGCCTGGACCGTGGTCAGGCACGGGACGCTGCGCGCCACGGCGGCCGTGCGGATCTCGTAGCCGTCGAGGCGGCCGCCGGTGCCGTACGGGGTGTTGACGATCAGGTCGACGTCGCCGTCGTGGATGAGCTGGACGATCGTCTTCTCGCCGTTCGGGCCCTCGCCCTCGCTGAGCTTGCGCACCACGGTGGCGTTGATGCCGTTGCGGCGCAGCACCTCGGCGGTGCCGGAGGTGGCCAGCAGCTCGAAGCCGTGGGCGACCAGCTCGCGGGCCGGGAAGATCATCGAGCGCTTGTCGCGGTTGGCGACGGAGATGAAGGCGCGGCCCTTGGTGGGCAGCGGGCCGTAGGCACCGGCCTGCGACTTGGCGTACGCCGTGCCGAAGACGGAGTCGATGCCCATGACCTCACCGGTCGAGCGCATCTCCGGGCCCAGGACCGTGTCGACGCCGCGACCGTGGATGTCGCGGAAGCGCGACCACGGCATGACGGCTTCCTTCACCGAGATCGGCGCGTCGAGCGGCAGGGTGCCGCCGTCGCCGGTCTTCGGCAGCAGGCCCTCGGCGCGCAGCTCGGCGATGGTGGTGCCGAGGGAGATGCGCGCGGCGGCCTTGGCCAGCGGCACCGCGGTCGCCTTCGAAGTGAAGGGGACGGTGCGCGAGGCGCGCGGGTTGGCCTCCAGGACGTAGAGGATGTCACCCGCCATCGCGAACTGGATGTTGATCAGACCGCGTACGCCGACGCCCTTGGCGATGGCCTCGGTGGAGGCGCGCAGCCGCTTGATGTCGTAGCCGCCGAGGGTGATCGGGGGCAGGGCGCAGGCGGAGTCGCCGGAGTGGATCCCGGCTTCCTCGATGTGCTCCATGACGCCGCCGAGGTAGAGCTCGGTGCCGTCGTAGAGGGCGTCGACGTCGATCTCGATGGCGTCGTCCAGGAAGCGGTCGACCAGGACCGGCCGGGTGGGGCTGATCTCGGTGGACTCGGCGATGTACGACTCCAGGCGGGTCTCGTCGTAGACGATCTCCATGCCGCGGCCGCCGAGCACGTACGAGGGGCGTACGAGGACGGGGTAGCCGATCTCGTCGGCGATGGCCTTGGCGCCCTTGAAGGTGGTCGCGGTGCCGTGCTTGGGGGCGGGCAGCCCGGCCTCGGCCAGGACCTGGCCGAAGGCGCCGCGGTCCTCGGCGGCGTGGATCGCCTCGGGCGAGGTGCCGACGACGGGGACGCCGTTGTCCTTGAGCGCCTGGGCGAGGCCGAGGGGGGTCTGGCCGCCGAGCTGGACGATGACGCCGGCGATCGGGCCCGCGAGGGACTCGGCGTGCACGATCTCCAGCACGTCCTCGAGCGTCAGCGGCTCGAAGTACAGGCGGTCGGAGGTGTCGTAGTCCGTCGAGACGGTCTCGGGGTTGCAGTTGACCATCACGGTCTCGTAGCCGGCGTCGCTGAGCGCGAAGGAGGCGTGGACGCAGGAGTAGTCGAACTCGATGCCCTGGCCGATGCGGTTCGGGCCGGAGCCCAGGATGATCACCGCGGGCTTCTCGCGGGGGGCGACCTCGGACTCCTCGTCGTAGGACGAGTAGAAGTACGGGGTCTTCGCGGCGAACTCGGCGGCGCAGGTGTCGACCGTCTTGTAGACCGGGCGCACGCCGAGCGCGTGCCGGACCTCGCGGACGACGTCCTCGCGCAGGCCGCGGATCTCGGCGATCTGGGCGTCGGAGAAGCCGTGCCGCTTGGCCTCGGCGAGCAGCTCGGGGTGGAGCTTCTCGGCGGCGGCCAGCTCGTCGGCGATCTCCTTGATGAGGAACATCTGGTCGACGAACCAGGGGTCGATCTTCGTGAACTCGAAGACCTCCTCCTGGGTGGCGCCGGCGCGGATGGCCTGCATGACGGTGTTGATGCGGCCGTCGGTCGGGCGGACCGCGGTGCGCAGCAGCTCGTCCTTGTCGCCGGGCTCGCCCACGAAGGTGAACTGCGAGCCCTTCTTCTCCAGGGAGCGCAGGGCCTTCTGGAGGGCCTCGGTGAAGTTGCGGCCGATCGCCATGGCCTCGCCCACCGACTTCATGGTGGTGGTGAGGGTGGAGTCGGCGTGCGGGAACTTCTCGAAGGCGAAGCGCGGGGCCTTGACGACGACGTAGTCGAGGGACGGCTCGAAGGAGGCCGGGGTCTTCTCGGTGATGTCGTTGGGGACCTCGTCGAGCGTGTAGCCGATGGCCAGCTTGGCCGCGATCTTGGCGATCGGGAAGCCGGTGGCCTTCGACGCGAGCGCCGAGGAGCGCGAGACGCGCGGGTTCATCTCGATGACGATGACCCGGCCGTCGGTGGGGTCGATCGCGAACTGGATGTTGCAGCCACCGGTGTCGACGCCGACCTCGCGGATGATCGCGATGCCGATGTCGCGCAGCCGCTGGTACTCGCGGTCGGTCAGCGTCATCGCCGGGGCGACGGTGATCGAGTCACCGGTGTGGACGCCCATCGGGTCGAAGTTCTCGATGGAGCAGACGACGACGACGTTGTCCTTGGTGTCGCGCATCAGCTCCAGCTCGTACTCCTTCCAGCCGAGGATGGACTCCTCCAGGAGCACCTCGGTGGTCGGGGAGAGCATCAGGCCCTGGCCGGCGATGCGGCGCAGCTCGTCCTCGTCGTGGGCGAAGCCGGAGCCGGCGCCGCCCATGGTGAAGGAGGGGCGCACGACGACGGGGTAGCCGCCGAGGGTGTCGACGCCCGCGATGACGTCGTCCATCGTGTGGCAGATGACCGAGCGGGCGGACTCGCCGTAGCCGATCTTGGCCTTGACGGCTTCGACGACGCCCTTGAAGAGGTCGCGGTCCTCGCCCTTGTTGATGGCCTCGACGTTGGCGCCGATCAGCTCGACGCCGTACTTCTCCAGCACTCCCTGCTCGTGCATGGAGATGGCGGTGTTGAGCGCGGTCTGGCCGCCGAGGGTCGGCAGGAGCGCGTCGGGGCGCTCCTTGGCGATGATCTTCTCGACGAACTCGGGGGTGATCGGCTCGACGTAGGTGGCGTCGGCGATCTCCGGGTCGGTCATGATCGTCGCCGGGTTGGAGTTCACCAGGATGACGCGCAGACCCTCGGCCTTGAGGATGCGGCAGGCCTGGGTGCCGGAGTAGTCGAACTCGGCTGCCTGGCCGATGACGATCGGGCCGGAGCCGATGACCAGGACGGACTGGATATCGGTGCGCTTAGGCACGCTCGGCCTCCATCAGGGATACGAAACGGTCGAAGAGGTAGGCGGCGTCGTGCGGGCCGGCTGCCGCCTCGGGGTGGTACTGGACGCTGAAGGCCGGCTGGTCGAGCAGTTGGAGGCCCTCGACGACCTGGTCGTTCAGGCAGACGTGGGAGACCTCGGCGCGGCCGTAGGCCGTGTCCGAGACCTTGTCGAGGGGCGCGTCGACGGCGAAGCCGTGGTTGTGCGCGGTGATCTCGACCTTGCCGGTGGTGCGGTCCTGGACGGGCTGGTTGATGCCGCGGTGGCCGTACTTCAGCTTGTAGGTGCCGAAGCCGAGCGCGCGGCCCAGGATCTGGTTGCCGAAGCAGATGCCGAAGAGCGGGGTCCTGCGCGCGAGGACGCCCTGCATGACGGCGACGGGGCCGTCGGCGGTGGCCGGGTCGCCCGGGCCGTTGGAGAAGAAGACGCCGTCGGGGTTGACGGCGTAGACGTCCTCGACCGTGGCGGTGGCGGGCAGCACGTGCACCTCGATGCCGCGCTCGGCCATCCGGTGCGGGGTCATGCCCTTGATGCCGAGGTCCACGGCGGCGACGGTGAACTTCTTCTCGCCGATCGCGGGGACGACGTAGGTCTCCTTGGTGGCGACCTCGGCGGAGAGGTTCGCGCCCTTCATCTGCGGGGCTTCGAGGACGCGGGCCAGCAGGGCCGCGTCGTCGGCGCCGGCGAGGGCCTCGCCCGAGAAGATGCCGACGCGCATGGCGCCGCGCTCGCGCAGGTGGCGGGTGAGCGCGCGGGTGTCGATGCCGCAGATGCCGACGACGCCCTGCTTGACCAGCTCCTCGTCCAGCGAGCGCTGCGAGCGCCAGTTGGAGGGGACGCGGGCGGGGTCGCGCACGACGTATCCGGCGACCCAGATGCGGGCGGACTCGGGGTCCTCGTCGTTGACGCCGGTGTTGCCCACGTGCGGGGCGGTCATCACGACGACCTGGCGGTGGTACGACGGGTCGGTCAGCGTCTCCTGGTAGCCGGTCATGCCGGTGGAGAACACGGCTTCGCCGAAGGTCTCCCCCACGGCCCCGTAGGCGCGCCCGCGGAAGATGCGGCCGTCCTCCAGGACGAGTACGGCGGGAGCTTTGGCTGCTCCCCTGGTGGAGGTCGTCATCGTTCGGCGCCTTCCGTCGGGATGGATGAGTTCTGGTTCACAAGTGTGGTGATGGCTTCGACCCAGGCGGCGTGTTCGGCCGCCCGGTCGGAGCGGAATCCGGAGTCGATCAGCTTGTCGCCGTGCGCCCAGGTGACGACGAGCAGACCGCCCTCGGTCAGTACCTTGCCCGCGATTCCCTTGTCGAGGCGGGCGCCGCGCAGTCGCGCGGCCGGTACGAAGAAGTCGGTGGCACCCGGACGGACCACGTCGAGGCCCGTGTCGGTGAGCGTGAGCTCGACCCGGCTGCGGACCCCGAGGCCGTGGGCGACGATCCGGTCGAGCCACTGCCCGGCGGTCGTGGAGCCGTGGTACCGGCCGGTCAGGGCCAGCCGGTGCGCGGGGAGGCCGCTCGGTGCCGTGGGCAGCGCCGGCAGATCGTTCTGCAGAGCGCCGCGCCACTTCCAGCCCTGCCGCATCAGCCAGTACACGAACGCGATGAAGACGAGCAGACCGAGGACCCACGCGAGGCGCGCGTCCCAGTCCGTCACCTCCGCCGACTGTCGTTCGGCGGCCTCGGCGGCCAGTTGGATCACTGCAGGTGTCACGCCAGTTTCCCGTCCACGACCGTTGCCCGGCCCCGCAGGAAGGTGTGAGTGACGCGTCCCGGAAGCTCACGGCCCTGGTAAGGCGTGTTGCGGCTGCGGGAAGCGAAGTGTGCGGGGTCCACGACACCACGGTACGAGGTATCGACCAAGGTCAGGTTGGCGGGTTCACCTGCCGAGACGGGACGGCCGTGGTTCTGGAGGCTGCCGATCCGCGCCGGGGCGAAGGACATCCGCTCGGCGACGCCCGCCCAGTCGAGCAGTCCGGTCTCGACCATCGTCTGCTGGACGACGGAGAGCGCGGTCTCCAGGCCCACCATGCCCATGGCGGCGGCGGCCCACTCGCAGTCCTTGTCCTCGTGCGGGTGCGGGGCGTGGTCGGTGGCGACGATGTCGATCGTGCCGTCGGCGAGCGCCTCGCGCAGGGCCAGCACGTCGCGCTCGGTGCGCAGCGGCGGGTTGACCTTGTAGACGGGGTTGTACGAGCGGACCAGCTCGTCGGTGAGGAGCAGGTGGTGCGGGGTGACCTCGGCGGTCACGTCGATGCCGCGGGACTTGGCCCAGCGGACGATCTCGACGGAGCCGGCGGTCGAGAGGTGGCAGATGTGCACCCGGGAACCGACGTGCTCGGCGAGGAGCACGTCACGGGCGATGATCGACTCCTCGGCGACGGCGGGCCAGCCGCCGAGGCCCAGCTCGGCGGAGACGATGCCCTCGTTCATCTGGGCGCCCTCGGTGAGGCGGGGCTCCTGGGCGTGCTGGGCGACGACGCCGCCGAAGGCCTTCACGTACTCCAGCGCGCGCCGCATGATCACCGCGTCGTCGACGCACTTGCCGTCGTCGGAGAAGACGGTGACGCGGGCGGCGGACTCGTGCATGGCGCCCAGCTCGGAGAGCTGCTTGCCCTCCAGGCCCACGGTGACGGCGCCGATGGGCTGCACGTCGCAGTAGCCGGATTCCTTGCCCAGGCGCCAGACCTGCTCGACGACGCCGGCGGTGTCGGCGACCGGGAAGGTGTTGGCCATCGCGAAGACGGCGGTGTAGCCGCCGGAGGCGGCGGCGCGGGTGCCGGTCAGGACGGTCTCGGAGTCCTCGCGGCCGGGCTCGCGCAGGTGGGTGTGCAGGTCGACGAGGCCGGGGAGCAGGACCTGGCCACCGGCGTCGATCACGGTCGCGTCGCCGGCCTCGATGGAGTCGGCGACCTCGGCGATCGTCTCGCCGTCGATCAGGACGTCCTGCACGTCGCCGCCGAGCACCTTCGCGCCACGAATAAGGATCTTGCTCATCTTTACTTGCTCTCCGATTCGAGGGGGCGGGGGTGGCTGACGGCGGACTCGTTGCCGCCCAGCAGCAGGTACAGGACCGCCATGCGGATGGACACGCCGTTGGCGACCTGCTCGACGACCGTGCAGCGGTCGGAGTCGGCGACCTCGGCGGTGATCTCCATGCCCCGGACCATCGGGCCGGGGTGCATCACGATGCCGTGCGCGGGCATCTTCGCCATGCGCTCGCCGTCCAGGCCGTAGCGCCGCGAGTACTCGCGCTCGGTCGGGAAGAAGGCGGCGTTCATCCGCTCTCGCTGCACACGCAGCATCATGACCGCGTCGGACTTCGGCAGCACCTCGTCGAGGTCGTACGAGACCTCGCAGGGCCAGGTTTCGACGCCGATCGGGACCAGGGTGGGCGGGGCCACCAGGGTGACGTGGGCGCCCAGGGTGTGCAGCAGGTCGACGTTGGAGCGGGCGACCCGGCTGTGCAGGACGTCGCCGACCAGGGTGATCCGCTTGCCGGAGAGGTCCTGGCCGAGCGCGTCGGGGCCGACCAGGCGGCGGCGCATGGTGAAGGCGTCCAGCAGGGCCTGGGTCGGGTGCTGGTGGGTGCCGTCGCCCGCGTTGATGACGGGTACGTCGATCCAGCCCGAGGTGGCGAGCCGGTACGGGGCCCCGGAGGCGCTGTGCCGGATGACCACGGCGTCGATGCCCATGGCGGCCAGGGTCTGGGCGGTGTCCTTGAGGGACTCGCCCTTGGAGACGCTGGACCCCTTGGCCACGAAGTTGATCACATCGGCGGAGAGGCGCTTCTCGGCGGCCTCGAAGGAGATCCGGGTGCGGGTCGAGTCCTCGAAGAAGAGGTTGCAGATGGTCAGGCCGCGCAGGGTGGGCAGCTTCTTTATCGGCCGGTCGGCGACCCGGGCCATCTCCTCGGCGGTGTCGAGGATGAGGACGGCGTCGTCGCGCGAGAGATCGGCGGCCGAGATGAGGTGACGCTTCATCTGGGTGCTCCGTGAGTCCGTGGGTCTGGGCTGGGGAGGGCGGGAAGGCAGGCGGTCGTGCGGGCGGGCGCCGGTCGGGCGGACGTCCGCGCGGGCAGGCGTCGGCGCGGGCACCCGTGAACGGGGGCCCTCACGCGTTCGGGCTACTGCCCGCCTGCCGGGGCGGTCCGCTGGCCGAGCAGCACGGCGTCGCGGCCGTCCTCCTCCTGGAGCTGGACCATGACGGTCTCCCGCAGCGAAGTGGGGAGGTTCTTGCCGACGTAGTCGGCGCGGATCGGCAGCTCGCGGTGGCCCCGGTCGACGAGGACGGCGAGCTGGACGGCGCGCGGGCGGCCGATGTCGCCGAGGGCGTCGAGGGCCGCGCGGATGGTGCGTCCGGAGAAGAGCACGTCGTCGACGAGGACCACGAGCCTGCCGTCGATGCCGTCACCGGGGATCTCGGTGCGGCCGATCGCCCGGGCGGGCTTCATCCGCAGGTCGTCGCGGTACATGGTGATGTCGAGGGAGCCGACCGGGACCTTGGTGCCGGTGATCTCTTCGAGCTTGGCGGCGAGCCGGCGGGCGAGGAAGACGCCGCGGGTCGGAATGCCGAGGAGCACCACGTCGTCGGCGCCCTTGGCGCGTTCGACGATCTCGTGGGCGATACGGGTCAGCACCCGCGCGATGTCCTGCGCCTCGAGAACGGGGCGGGCACCGTCGGCGGTGTGCCGGTCATGCTGAGCGTCCATGAAAAGGACCTCCTTCTCCGCCTCACGGGACGGACCTTAAAGGACGTCTGGCCGGCTGCCGCAGGCAACCGGGTCGTACGTCTTCCACGGTACCAGGGCCGTCCGGGGCCGCCCGACCCGGGTCGCGGGGGTCCCCTCGAAGGAGGCGGGGGAGACCATTCGGCTTGACGCATCCAAGTAACGCTGCGTAACCTCACAGTGAGTTACCAGCCGCGCGGCGCAGCCGCACGTTGTCCATATCATCACAGCGTCACAGCGTCCGGGAGCGTTATGTCCAGCGAATACGCCAAGCAGCTCGGGGCCAAGCTCCGTGCCATCCGCACCCAGCAGGGCCTTTCCCTCCACGGTGTCGAGGAGAAGTCCCAGGGCCGATGGAAGGCCGTGGTGGTCGGGTCGTACGAGCGCGGGGACCGCGCCGTGACCGTCCAGCGCCTCGCCGAGCTGGCGGACTTCTACGGGGTGCCGGTGCAGGAGCTCCTGCCGGGCACCACTCCGGGCGGAGCGGCCGAGCCGCCGCCGAAGCTCCGTCTGGACCTGGAGCGCCTCGCCCACGTGCCCGCCGAGAAGGCCGGCCCGCTCCAGCGCTACGCGGCCACGATCCAGAGCCAGCGCGGCGACTACAACGGCAAGGTGCTCTCGATCCGCCAGGACGACCTGCGCACCCTCGCGGTCATCTACGACCAGTCCCCCTCGGTCCTGACCGAGCAGCTCATCAGCTGGGGCGTGCTGGACGCGGACGCCCGCCGCGCGGTGACCCACGAGGAGATCTGAGCGTTCTGACCCCTGGGCCCAGGCCCAGCAGAAACGTTACCGGCGGGGGCCGGGAAGCCATGTGCTTCCCGGC